>NZ_JBSGCY010000088.1:0-28461 GCF_053602115.1 Nocardia sp. NPDC004582
GCTCGCGGGCGCGGGCGTCGCCCGCAAGCTCGGCGGCGACGGCGACCGCGGCCTCCTCGCTCTCGCACAGGAACGCGCAGGTCGGGCCCGAACCCGAGACGATGCCCGCCAGGGCTCCCGCGGCGACACCGGCCCGCAGCGTGCGGCGCAGATCGGGCTTCAGCGAGAGCGCGGCGGCCTGGAGGTCGTTGCCGAGCAGCGGGGCGAGCTGGGTCGCGTCGCCGGAGGCGAGGGCCTGGAGCAGGTCCTCGGGGCTGCCGAGGCGCGGCGGGTCACCGGCCTCGCGCAGGCGGTCGAGCTCCTTGAACACGGCCGGGGTGGACAGTCCGTCCTTGGCGAGGGCCAGCACCCAGTGGAAGGTGTTGCGGGACAACACCGGGAGCAGCTTCTCGCCGCGGCCCCGCCCGAGCGCGGTGCCGCCGTGCAGGGAGAACGGGACATCGCTGCCGAGTTCGGCTGCGATATCGGACAATTCGGCGCGACTGAGGCCGAGTTCCCACAGGTCGTTCAGCCCGACCAGGGCCGCCGCGCAGTCCGCGCTGCCGCCCGCCATCCCGCCCGCCACCGGAATCCCCTTGGTGATCCCGATTTCCACCAGCGGCGCCCGGCCCGCCTGATCGGCGAGCCGGACCGCCGCCTGCCAGACCAGGTTGGTGCGGTCGGTGGGCACCTCGTCGGCGCCCTCGCCGGTCACCTTGACCCGCATGGCGGCGGCCGGCGCGATCTCCAGATCGTCACTGAGCGAGAGAGCTTGGAAGACGGTGGTGAGGTCGTGGTACCCGTCGTCGCGCAGATCACCCACCCCGAGGTGCAGATTCACCTTCGACGGGGCACGCACGATCACGGGGCTCGGCACAACTGACAGCACGCGCCAAGCCTAATGGTGCTCAGAGCAGCGCACCGCCCGTGGCGTCGATCCACTGGCCGGTGACCCAGCGGCTGTCGTCCGAGGCCAGGAAGGCGACGATATCCGCGATTTCGGCCGGCTCGGCCACGCGATTCAGTGGCGACATCGCCGACACCGCCGCCCTGGCCTGGTCGTTGCGCAGCCAGCCGGCGTTCATATCGGTGTCCACCGCACCCGGCGCCACCGCGTTGACGGTGATGCCGCGTGCGCCGACCTCCTTCGCGAGCACCGAGGTGAAGGCATTGATCGCGCCCTTGGTCATGGTGTAGGCGAGCAGTTCCGGCTTGCCCGCGCCGCGGGTGAGCCCGGTGGAGACATTGACGATCCGCCCGCCGTCGCGCAGCCGGTCCAGGCCCAGCTTGGTGACGAAGAACGGGGATTTCGTATTGACGGCGAAGACCCGGTCGAAGGCCTCCTCGGAGGTACCCCCGATGGGTTCCCGCACGCCGTCGGTGCCCGCGTTGTTGACCAGGATGTCGAGGCCGTCGGCGTGCGCGTCGAACGCGGTCCAGAGCGCTTCGGCGTCACCGGGCACGCCCAGGGTGGCGGCGAAGGCGAAGGCCTGACCGCCCGCGGCCTCGATGCTCGCGACGGTCTCCTTGGCGGCGGCCGCGTTGCCGTTGTAGTGGACGCCGACCCGCGCGCCGTCGCGTCCGAGGCGCTGCGCGATGCCGCGCCCGATCCCCCGCCCGCCGCCGGTGACCAGTGCCGTCTTGCCCGAAAGTGCGCCCATGACCTCGTCCTTCCTTTGTCGGCCACATTCTCTAGTGACCGTTACAGAAAGCGACCATAACACATGTGTAGCGGTCGTTATAAAATCGCTGACATGGCCACAAGCACCCGGGGTCGCCCCCGCTCGTTCGACCGCGACGCAGCCCTCGACCAGGCGCTGCGGCTGTTCTGGGAACGCGGCTACGAGGCCACCTCGGTCAGCGACCTGACCAAGGCGCTCGGCATCGGAGCGCCCAGCCTGTACGCGGCGTTCGGCGACAAGCGGAAACTGTTCGACGAGGTCCTCGCCGCCTACGGCATGAGCTACGGCGGCTTCGCGGCGCGCGCCTTCGCCGAGGAACCGACCGCCCGCTCCGCGGCGGAGCGCACCCTACGGGAGGCCGCGGCCGAGTACGCCCGGCCCGGACAGCCACCCGGCTGCCTGGTCATCCACGCGGGCACCAACACCACCAATCATGAAGTGCTGCAACTACTTCAGAAGCTGCGCAACGACAACATCGACGCCTTCGAGCGCCGGATCAGCGAGGACGTGGCCGCCGGGCGCCTGCCCGCCGACACCGACGCCCGAGCCCTGGCGCGCTACACCGGGGCCGTCCTGCAGGGCATGTCCCAGGCCGCGCGGGACGGCGCGGGCGAGGACGAGCTGCGACGGGTGGCCGCGCTGGCCATGCTGGCCTGGCCCGCGTGAATTTCTCGGACCGACCGCTTGCGCCAGGTACCCATGGGGGGTATGTTTCTCGGTGTCGGGGATACCCCCTCACCGTATGAGAAGCGAGCGAAGGAGACCACCATGGCCACCAGCACCTACACCGTCACCGGGATGACCTGCGGCCACTGCGTCGGTTCGGTGCAGAAGGAGATCGGCAAGATCGACGGCGTCACCAGCGTGGATGTGGATCTCGCCAGCGGCCTGGTCAAGATCGAGTCGGCCGCCCAGCTCGCCGACGCCGATGTGATCGCCGCCGTCGACGAAGCGGGTTACGAGGTGGCCAGGTGAACGATCGACTGAAGTTCGCCGCCTTCGGCGGCGGACTGGTCGTCTTGTTCGGAGCCGCGCTCGGCATCGGCGCCCTGGTGGGCGACCGGTCCGGCACGGCCCCGGCCGAGGCCGACCACTCCCAGCACGAGACCGCCGCGCCGACCGGCCTGCAGGACAGCCTCTCCGGCTACACCCTCGGTGAGATCAGCGCCCCGGCCACCCCCGATCAGCAAGGCGCACTGCGCTTCCGGATCACCGGACCACAAGGCACCGTCACCCAGTACAACAATCTCCACGACAAGGACCTGCACCTGATCGTGGTCCGCTCGGACGCGAGCCAGTTCCGGCACGTGCATCCCGCCCGGGCCGCCGACGGCACCTGGTCACTGGACTGGAAGTGGGCCGCGCCCGGCAGCTACCGGGTGTTCGCCGACTTCTCCCCCGCCGGCGGGCCCGGCGAACTGGTCCTGAGCCGCACCATCGCGGTCGCGGGCAATGTGACCGACAAGCCGCTACCGCCGGTGTCGAAGACCGCCGACGTGGACGGGTACCGGGTCACCCTCACCGGTGACTTGAACACCACAGGCAGTGAACTGACCTTCGCCGTCACCCGCGACGGCAAACCGGTGACCGATCTGCAGCCCTACCTGGGCGCGTACGCTCACCTGGTCGCATTGCGGGCCACCGACCTGGCCTACCTGCACGTCCACCCCGAGGGCGAGGTCGGCAAGACCGCGCCCGGCCCCGACGTCGCCTTCCACGCGCAAGCGCCCAGCGACGGCCAGTACCGCCTGTACCTGGACTTCCAGCACGGCGGCGCGGTCCACACCGCGGAATTCACCGGCGAAACATCCACCGCCGCACCCGCTTCGGGTGCGCCCGCATCCCACGGAGGAGGTCACTCATGAGCGCCCCGGCTCCCGAGCGTTCGATCGAACTCGATATCGGCGGGATGACCTGCGCCTCCTGCGCGTCCCGGATCGAGAAGAAGCTCAACCGGATGGACGGCGTCACCGCGTCGGTCAACTACGCCACCGAGAAGGCCAAGGTCAGCTTTCCGGAATCGGTGACCGCCGATGACCTGATCGCCAAGGTCGTCGACACCGGCTACACCGCCGCCGTGCACCACGACGAACCGGTGAGAACCGATGCGGCCGAGGCCGAACCGGGTCCCTCGGCGGCGGATCTGTTGCGCCACAAGCTGCTGGTGACGCTGGCGCTGGCCGTGCCCGTGGTCGCCATGGGCATGTTCCCGCTGTTCCAGTTCACCAACTGGCAGTGGTTGTCGCTGACGCTGACCGCGCCCATCGTGGTGTGGAGCGCCTCGCAGTTCCACCGCGCCGCGTGGGTGAACGCCAAGCACGGCGCGGCCACCATGGACACGCTGATCTCGCTGGGCACCATCGCGGCCTTCGGCTGGTCGGTGTACGCCCTGTTCTGGGGCACGGCCGGGATGCCGGGTATGAAGCACCCGTTCAGTTTCGCCATCGAGCGCGGTGATTCGGCCTCGGCGCTGTACTTCGAGGTCGCCGCGACCCTGGTGACCGCGATTCTGGCGGGCCGCTACTTCGAGACCCGTTCGAAGGAGAAGGCCGGGTCCGCGCTGCGGGCGCTGCTGGAGCTGGGCGCGAAGGACGTGTCGGTCCTGCGTGACGGCGTCGAATCCCGCATCCCCGTGGGCGATCTGCGGGTCGGCGACGAGTTCCTGGTCCGTCCCGGCGAGAAGGTCGCCACCGACGGTGTTGTGGTGAGCGGTAATTCGGCGCTCGACATGAGCATGCTGACCGGTGAATCGGTGCCGGTCGAGGTGGGTCCCGGCGATCAGGTGGTGGGCGCGACCGTGAACGCGGGCGGTCTGCTGACCGTGCGCGCCACCCGGGTCGGCGCGGACACCCAGCTGGCGCAGATGGCCGCGCTGGTCGAGGAAGCGCAGAACGGCAAGGCGCCCGTGCAGCGGCTGGCCGATCAGGTCGCGGGCATCTTCGTCCCGATCGTGATCGCGATCGCCGTCGCGGCCCTGGGCTTCTGGCTCGGCACCGGATCGGCCGTGGCCACCGCGTTCGGCGCGGCCGTCGCGGTGCTGATCATCGCCTGCCCGTGCGCCCTCGGCCTGGCCACCCCCACCGCGCTGCTGGTGGGCACCGGGCGCGGCGCGCAGCTGGGCATCCTGATCAAGGGCCCGCAGGTGCTGGAGTCGACCCGGCGGATCGACACCGTGGTGCTGGACAAGACCGGCACCGTCACCACCGGCAAGATGGCGCTGGCGGAAGCGATTCCGGCCACCGGCGTGGACGCCGACGAGCTGCTGTCGGTGGCCGCGGCCGTCGAGCACGGCTCCGAGCACCCGGTCGCCAAGGCCGTAGTCGCCGGTGCGGCCGAGCGCGGACTCGACACCGAGAACGTGGAGCAGTTCGTCAGCCACGGCGGCAAGGGCGTGCAGGGTCTGGTCGGTGAGCGGGCGGTGGTCATCGGGCGCACCGAGCTGATGGAGGACTGGTCGATCACGGTGCCGGAGACGCTGGCCGACGCCAAGATTCGCGCCGAGCAGGCGGGCCGGACGGCCATCGTGGTGGCGTGGGACGGGCAGGCGCGCGGCGTGCTGGTCATCGCCGACGCCGTGAAACCCACCAGCGCCCAGGCGATCTCGGAGATGAAGGCGCTCGGCCTCACCCCGGTGCTGCTGACCGGCGACAACGCGGCGACCGCCCGCACCGTCGCGGATCAGGTCGGCATCGACCAGGTGATCGCCGAGGTGCTGCCCAGCGACAAGCTGGACGTGGTGAAGCAGCTGCAGGACGAGGGCAAGGTGGTCGCCATGGTCGGCGACGGCGTCAATGACGCGGCCGCCCTGGCCCAGGCCGACCTCGGCCTGGCCATGGGCACCGGCACCGACGTCGCCATCCAGGCCGCCGACCTCACCCTGGTTCGCGACGACCTGCGGGCCGTCCCGACCTCGATCAAGTTGTCCCGCGCCACCCTGCGCACCATCAAGGGCAACCTGTTCTGGGCCTTCGGCTACAACGTGGCGGCCATCCCGCTGGCCGCCGCGGGCCTGCTGAACCCGATGCTCGCCGGGGCGGCCATGGCGCTGTCCAGCGTGTTCGTGGTCAGCAACAGCCTGCGCCTGCGCGGCTTCCGCGGGTGAGGCATCGCGGCGGCGCCGCGCACCCCGGCGACAGGGCCGCCCGGATCACCCGATCCGGGCGGCCTTTTCGCATGTGACGCAGGCGCCCGCGAGCCATCGTGTTGAATGTCGGGTGTCCACCGCCGCCCCCTCTCGAGGAGCTCCGTTGACCACCATCGCCGAATACCTGGCCTCCGCCCAGATCCAGGCCGCCCCGGTCGACCCCGCGGCCGCCGGCGCGCCGAAGGTCACCGTCGGCGTTCCGGAAGGCTGGCAGCAGGTCCCGCCGCAGATGTTCCCCGGCTCCTACGGCGTCTGGACCCAGCCGCCCGTCGACGGCTGGGCCGACAACGCGGTCCTGCTGGTGGCGACCTTCACCCCCGCCGTCGACCCGGCCGAACTGCTCACCCACGCCTTCGCCGACGCCCGCCAGCTCCCCGCCTGGAAGGACATCGACACCGATACCGCGGACTACGACGGCCGCCCCTCCGCCGCCATCACCGGCACCTACGAGGTCCAGAACCTCACCCTGTGGGCCTACAACCGCTACATCATCGTCAACTCCGACAACGCCCAGTACCTGGTCCAGCTCACCATCACCACCCGCAACGACAGCGACGGCACCGCCCCCACCACCATCCTCGAGGGCCTGTCCATCTCGGCGTAGCTACCGCTCCCACACCCCACCGGCGAGAAAGCGATCCCACTGCTCGCCGGTGAACACCAACGCGGGCCCACCGGGGTCCTTGGAATCACGGACCCCGACCCCACCCCGGGTCAGGAACGCGACCTCGACGCATTCCTGTCCGCCGCCGGATCGACTGGACTTGAACCATTCCGCCTGGGACAGTTCATCGTTCACTTTCGAATCTCCTCGCCATTTCCCGCAGTAGCGCCCGGCTGATATCGGCCTCGAGCGCGGCATCCGTCAAAGTCCGGTATGCCGCACGGTACCTGTCGACGTCGCCCCGCTCTTCGAAATACATTCCGCCGGTGTAATTCTCGGCGAAGACGACGGTAGGTTCCACGCCGCCACGCGAATCCACCGCGAAATCGAGGATCACGAACGGAGCCGCGCAAGTCCAGCTCGCCGCCACGATCACCAGGTGGCGTACGCGCAATGCCCTGGCGCATCTCGAATCCCGTGGCCTGATAGTGCCGAGCCATCCGCGCGGGCGGTGGCGGATCACCCCGCGCGGGCGGGCGGCGCTCGCCTCGAAAGCGAGTCGGTTTCGTTGATCCGGCAGGACTCGACGGCGGATGCCATAGCGGTGGACTGGCCTGAACCGGCACTACGGCTGGCGAATTGGCGATGATCTGGTGATTTGTGGCGAGTAGTGCGGGACAAGGACGGTGGCGGCGGTCGCGGGCGAGTGGCGGAACAATGGCGGTATGGATTTGGAGAATGTGGACGGGTCGAGCACGCGGCTGATGGAGGAGCTGGTCGATCGGCTGAGTGAGAAGGCGCGCGCGTCGGTGATTTTCGGGGATCCGATCACCAGTGCGGGTGTCACGATCGTGCCGGTGGCCCGGGCGGGGTTCGCGTTCGGCGTCGCGCCCGGTCGCGGTTCCGACGCCGACGAGGTCACCGGCGGTGGCGGTTCGGGCGGCGGGATGGAGATGCGGCCGCTGGGATTCATCGAAATCCGGGACGGCTCAGCACATTACCGCCCGCTCCCGGCCCGGTGGACCGGCGTGGCCCTGCCGCTGGCCGGGATCGCCGCCGGTCTCCTCGCACCGTCCGTATTACGCGCCGGACGGCGCCTCTACCGGGCGCGGCGCGGCTGATTCGGCCACCGCACCCGTGGTGAGTGCGCGGTGGCGCTGCCGCTCGAGTTCGATGAAGCCATCGATCAGGGTGTTGTAGACCCGCTCCACCAATGTCGGCTCGACGCCGTGGCGCACCGCCAGCTCGCTGAGGCGGACCATCATCCGGGCGCGGCGGTCCGGGGCGCGGACCTCGTGTTCATTGCGCTTGAACGAGGCGGCGCGCATCACCAATTGCTGCCGGGCGCCGAGCAATTCGATGATCCGCGCGTCGATCGCGTCGATCTCGCCGCGCACTTCTTCCAGGGACATGAATTCGGACCTCCCATTTCGAGGCCACCGACGCGTCAGCCGAGTGACGCGAGACGCGTCGACCACCGCACCGGCAGCCGACACACACGCAAGTCAGAGCCGCCGAAACCTCGGCTGCCACCACGACTGCGTCATCAACATCACCCCGCCATCAAACCACAGCCCGACGTGACCGTCGACAGCCAGCGGTATCGACTTCTACCGCAAGGGAATTGGCGGGCGGGTCAGGCACAGGATCGCGACGATCGGGAACGCGATCAGCGGGGTTGCGAAGACGAAGCTGGGCGGGGTGGAGTAGTAGAAGGCGTCGATCGGGATCCAGGCCAGAACCGCCGCGACGAATTGGCCCAGCAGGACGAGCCAGGCCCCGGCCAGCAGGGGGTAGCGGCCGAATATGTTGCCGCGCAGCAGGAGTACCGCGCCGGACATCAGTAGGGCGGAGACCAGGAGGAAGGCGAGCACGAGCAGGGCCAGCAGGCTGTCGGCCGCGACCTCGGTAGCACCGAGGGTGAGGTAGGGGGCGGACTGCCATTTGGCTTCCTGCGACTGCATCCAGGCCCCGAAGGCTTCCATCATCCACAGCAGCGCACCGGGGATCGCCAGCCACGCGGCCACGCGGTATCTGGTCCGCCAGGACTCGCCCCAGCCCCGCACCCATCCGGCCACCGATATGGACACCATCGTTGCCCCCTCCGTCGATTGTCCCTTCGATGGCAATTTATCGACCCGGTGTGGAAATCCCCCGGACCGATTGCGGAGATCGTGTGGAGAACATCGCGTAGATTCCGGAGATGCCCCTGGGACACCTCGGCGTCAATGTCACCGATCTCGTTGCGGCACGACAGTATTACGACCAGCTGATGCCGCTGGTCGGCTACGACAAACTGCTGGCCGATGATACGCAGTTCGCCTACTGGCCCGCGGACGGCAAGGTCGGCACCTACCTGTTCTTCTACCCGGCCCCGGAGCCGGGGTACTCCCCCGAGCGCGCGGGTCTGCAGCATCTCGCGTTCATGGTCCCCACCCGCGCGGACGTGGACCGGGTGCACGACTGGGCCGCGGCGCGCGGCGACGCGATCATCCATGCGCCGCAGTCCTTCCCGCAGTATCCGCCGCCGTACTACGCCACGTTCTGGCGCGGGTACGACGGCGTGATGCTGGAAGCGGTGTGCCACAAGGACAGGTGAGCCGCCCGGGCTCTCACCCGGCCACGCCGAGTGCCGGTGGAGTCCGCCGGCGCATGCGCGATTCGGACAACCGCGGTCCGCTTCGGCGAGATCCGCACTGCCCGTGGCCACGTCGAATGGCGCATGTGTGATTTGTCCCATTTGAGACAAAATCGCCCCGGGGTGAGCGCGGTCACTTTCGTGCGATGGGTGGGTGCGCATCGATGGCGGGAACCCGCGAGTGGACCGGTCCGGCAGCCGCGTTTACGGTGTTCAGCGGCCGTTCACAGGGGTAGCTGGAGAGGTGCTGAACACCGTCCGGCAGGGCGGGCCGAGACCCGGCGCGGAGGGGGCGACCCGGGGTTGCGGGAGGCGGGTTGCTGCGCAGGGGGCGGCAAGCCCCTGAAAGTTCGGGGCGACTGCAAGGGGGGTTTGCGGATATTCTGCTGCGTGATCGACGCCCGGCCTTGCCGACTTTCGGTTTCGCCGGGCGTTTTTGTGTTCCCTGGGAGGGCATAGTGTCAACCACCGATGTGGCGCCGGAGCTGGTCGCCGTCGAGCCGGTCGCCGATCGGCGGGTGCATCCGTTCGCGTGGAAGGGCGTCCTGGCGGTCTCGCTGGGCTTCGCCGCCGTGCTCGGCCTCCCCGCGGCGCGGATCAATTACTTCGGCGACGAGCTGTACTTCTTGGCGGCCGGTCGGCGGCTGGCCTGGGCCTACCCGGATCAGGGTCCGCTGGCGCCGTTCGTGGCGCACGTGATGGATCTGATCGCGCCGGGTTCGGTCCTGGCGCTGCGCATTCCGGCGCTGCTGCTGATGGCGGCCGCGGCGGTCGTGGCCGCCGCCACCGCGCGGGAACTGGGCGCGAGCGCGCGGTATCAGGTGCTGGCCGCGACCGCCTACGCGGTGTCGCCGCTCGCGTTCAACCAGATGCAGCTGATCACGCTGACCTTCGACATTCCCTTGCAGGCGGCCATCATCTGGCTGCTGATCCGCTGGGTGCGCACAAGACAGGACTACCTGCTGATCGTCGCGGGCGTGGCCGCCGCGCTGGCGTTCCAGGCGAAGTGGATGATGCCCGGCGTGTGGGCGCTGCTCGGCCTGGGCGTGCTGATCGCGGGCCCGCGCGAATTGCTGCGCCGCCCGGCCCTGTACGCCGGCACCGCGATCCTGGCGCTGTCGATGGTTCCCGGCATCGTGTGGCAGGTGCAGCACGGCTGGGTGGAATCGCAGATGACCGAGATCATCGCCCAGGAGCAGTACGCCGCCAATACCGGTCCGCTGATCTGCGCGATCGAGATCGCCGTCCAGTGCGGTCTGCTCGGCGGCCTGCTCAGCATCTTCGGCCTGTGGGGCCTCACCCGCCTGGAGGCGTTGCGCCCCTACCGTTTCGCGCTGATCGCGGGCCTGGGCCTGCTGATCATCGTCCTGGTGGAGAACGGCCGCTCCTACTACGTGGCGGGCTTCTGGCCCGCCCTGGTCGGCGCGGGCGCGTTCGCGTTGAGCACGGTCGAGGCGCGAAAGCAGATCGGCAAGTGGGTCAATGCCGTGGCAGTGCTGTCGGCGGTCATGTTCACCGCGTGGATGGCCTCGATCCCGGTCCCCTACAGCTGGGAGTGGGCGCGCGACTTCACCGGCATCGACAAGCCGATCACCGACCAGGCCCAGTACTGGCAGCGTGAATCGCTCACCGGCCCGGCCGGATACGAGACCTTCACCAAGGCGGTCGCCGACGCGGTGGCCGGGCTGCCGCAGGCCGAGCGCGACAACACCGCCGTGGTCGCCGCCGCCTACGTGCAGGCCAGCGCGCTGGAGGAGTTCGGCCGCGACTACAACCTGCCGCCGGTGTTCAGCCCGAACCGCGGCTTCGGCTACTTCGGCCCGCCGTCGGACTCCTACCGCACCATCGTCTACCTGTCGGTGGACGGCGTGGGCGACAAGGACTTCCTGGCCCAGTTCAACTCCACCACCGAGGTCACCAAGATCAACGACCCGAACGGCCTGCCCGGCCTGGAGCGCCTGATGACCGTCTACGTGTGCCGCGAACCCAAGCACCCGTGGGCCGACGTGTGGCCGGGTCTGCAGACCCTCACCTTCCCCAGCGGAATCTGAGAGTCCCCGGACTCGGCCGGCTGCGGGGAGTCAGCCTTGTTGAGCCAGACGAACGAAAGCGGCGGTATCGAGCGTCTCACCGCGCGCGGTGGGCGCGATACCGGCCGCGGTGAGACGGTTCTCGGCCTCCGCGGCCGAGCCCGCCCAGCCCGCCAGCGCCGCGCGCAGGGTCTTGCGGCGCTGCGCGAAGGCCGCGTCGACCACCGCGAACACCCGTTGCCGGAAGGCGTCGTCCTGCGGCCAGGGCGCGTCGTCGAACCGGTCGATGCGGACCAGCCCGGATTCCACCTGCGGCACCGGCCAGAAGATCTGGCGGCCAACGGTTCCGGCGCGCCGCACGGTGCCGTAGAAGCCCGCCTTCACGCTGGGCACCCCGTAGATGCGGCCGCCCGGCGTGGCCGCCAGCCGGTCCGCGACCTCGAGCTGCACCATGACCAGCGTGGTGCGGATGCTGGGGAACTCGGCCAGCAGGTGCAGCAGCACCGGCACCGCCACGTTGTAGGGCAGATTGGCGACCAGTGCGGTCGGCTCGGCGGGCAGGTCGGCGTGGGTGACCTTCATGGCGTCCATGGGCACGACGGTGAGCCGGTCCGCGAGTTCCGGCGCACGCGCCCCGACGGTCTGCGGCAGATGCGTGGCCAGCGTCGGATCGATCTCGACGGCGATGACGCGATCCACCACGTCGAGCAGGGCCAGAGTCAGCGATCCGAGCCCGGGCCCGACTTCGAGCACGGTGTCTCCGCGTGTCACGCCCGCGGTGGCGACGATGCGGCGCATCGTATTGGCATCGTGGACGAAATTCTGCCCCAACTGCTTGGTCGGGCGGACCCCGAATCGCTCGGCGAGCTCACGCACTTCGGCGGGGCCCAGCAGGGCGGCTTTTCCACGACCGGCGACTTCGGGTTCGGACATTCTGGAAAACCTATCAAGCTGGGCGGATCACTCGCGCCGACACCCCGGTCAGGACCCGGTCGGGGTGGCGAAGACGCGGTCGGCGCGCCCGTCAGGGCCGGCGCCGCGGTCAGCCGCCGCAGCGCCGCTCCGGCGTGGCGGACGCGCGCGTCGGACCAAAAACCCCATCACTCAGGGCTTTTCGCCCCACGCCCGGGTAGCGTCGCCACCCGGCAACCACGACCTTGGAGGAGAGTGCATGCCCGCTCGGCGGATTCGACGGTTCGTGCTGGGCGCGACGCTGGTGACCGCGGCCGCGACCCTGCCCGCGGGCCCGGCGCACGCGGAGGCGCCCGTCGCGCCGGATCGCTTCACGCATCAGACGCTGAACTGGCAAGCATGCGATGACAAGATCCTGGACAAGGCGGGCGCGCAATGCGCGGGCGTGGTCGTCCCGCTCGACTACGCCGATCCCGGCGGCCGCACCCTGACCCTGGGCATCTCCCGGGTCCAGGCCACCGATCCGGCGCGCCGGCGCGGCATCCTGCTGACCAATCCGGGCGGTCCGGGCGGCCAGGGCCTGCGCATGCCCGCCAACTACCTGACGAACCTGTCCGACGACGTGCGCGCCCAGTACGACATCATCGGCATGGACCCGCGCGGCGTCGGCCGCTCCGACAAGGTCAACTGCACCATCCCGATTCCCACCATCCTGTTCTCGGCGGGCTTCGACGTCCTCGGCTTCGCCCGCGACGCCACGGTGGCCGCGGGCATGGCGAGCGCCTGCGTGGCCACCGACCCGGGCAAGATCCGCCACATCACCACCCGCAACACCGCCCGCGACATGGATGTCATCCGGAGCGTGCTGGGCGAGCAGAAGATCAACTTCTTCGGCGCCTCCTACGGCACCTACCTGGGCGCGGTCTACACCCAGCTGTTCGGCGACCGCGTCGACCGGATGGTCCTCGACTCACCCATCGACCCGGACCGCTACTACATCGGCCTCTACCAGGACATGGGCGCGATCAACGAGTGGGCGCTCGACGACTGGGCCACCTGGGCGGCCCGCCACGACGACCTCTACCACTTCGGCACCACCCCCGAGGCGGTGCGCGGCTGGGTCGAGGACCTGATCCGCCGGTCCGCGGGCCACGAGATCTACGGCAGCGGCTTCCTCGTCGACGAGCACACCATCCCGATGATTCTGGTTGCGCTGCTGCCCAATCCGCAGTTCAACCCGAACCTCGCCGAGATCCTCACCATGGTGGCCAGCGGCGTCGCGGGCGGGCCGATCGACATGGACGCCCTGCAGGCCAAGATCTTCTCGGTGGTGCCGCTGGACGCCGCCGCCATGGCCGCCATCATGTGCGGCGACAAGGCCGCGCCGCGCGATCCCGCCTGGTACTACAAGAATGTCGAGGCCACCCGGGCGTCGCAGCCGGTGTTCGGCGCGTTCGCCAACAACATCACCGCCTGCGCCTTCTGGCCGGACCCGGTGGAGCAGCCCACCGAGATCGGCAACGACACCCCGGTGCTGATGCTCGCCAATGTCCACGACACCCGCACCGCCTACGCCGAGGGCCTGGCGCTGCACGCGAAGCTCCCGAAGTCACGACTGATCACCCTGGCGGACACCAGGATTCACGCGTCGTTCCGCGACGATCTGAGCCCGTGCGTGAACAACGCCGTGAACACCTACCTGGCCACCGGCGTCCGCCCGGACACCGACATCACCTGCGAGCCGGACTACAACTGGTTCCCGAAGTAGCGGTCCGGACCGCCCCCGCTCAGGGCAGGGTGGGGGTGGACAGGATGCGATCGGTGAAGACGCCGATCGCATCCCACATGGCCGGGTTCAGCTGGGTGTGGGTGCCGGTGCCGACCACGGTCGAGAAGTCGACCCGGTTCGCGGCGAACTGCGCGGCCAGTGCGGCGTGCAGCGGCGACGGCACGGTGGTGTCGGTCGCGTTGACCAGCAACAGGATCGGCGCGTCGTAGCCGTTGACCGGCACCGTCATGTACTGGTTCATGGCGGTCTGGAACGCGGGATCGTCGAGCGGCCGCGACAGCATGTCGCCGATGCCCATGCCCTCGACCTTCTTCATGATGTCGAGGAAGCACAGGCTCTGCGTCTCGTCCAGCGCCGCGCGCCCGCGCGGGGTGAGGAAGCTGTCGACGTTCGCTTCCGGATGGGTGGCGCGCAGCCCGGCCAGCATGCTGACCACGAAGCCGTTGACCGCGGTTCCGGCCTGGCCCGGGATCTCCGGCACCCAGGGGCCGACGAACGGGGTGATCTTCTCCAGATCCGATTCCGGGTCGACGGTGATGGTGCCGCGGAAGTCGAGATCCGCCGCGGTGGTGGCCTGCAGGTGCGCGGTGCCCAAGGCGGCCTGTCCGCCCTGCGAGAAGCCGGTGACCGCCCAGCTGCGCGACAGCGAGGGGTTCAGGGCGCGAGCGGCTTTCAGCAGGTCGATGGTCGAACCGGCCTCGGTGTCGATCTCGAGGTACGGGTGCGGGCCGGTGTCGAAGCGGCCCAGCCCGAGGTAGTCGGGGGCGACCACGGCGAAGCCCTTGTTCACCAGGTACTGCAGGAACTGGTCTTCGGCGGCCCGGGTGATGTGGGTGGTGTCGGTCTGGCCGCCGCAGCCCGGTCCCATGCCGGAGGTGCCGTGGTCGTAGGCCATGATCGGCCAGCCGCCCGCGGGCGCGGGGCCGGGCGGAACGAACAGCGCGCCACTGGCTTTCACCGGTTCGCCGTTGGAGCGGGTGGTCCAGTAGTCGATGAAGGTGCCGTTGGACAGGCCGCGGAAGCCGTCCGGCGCGGGCGTGGTGGCGAAGGCGGTGCCCGGATCGGCTTGCGCCGGAGCGCCCGGGATCACCAGCAGGGCACCGGCCGCCGCGAGAGCCGCCGTGCACGCGCGAGTACGCCATCCAACCGAACGCATGAATCCTCCATCAGGTCCCGACCCCAATTGCCGAACACATTCGGCGAAGGAGTTTATCTACTGGACTGTCGTTCAATTATGTGAACACTCTGGCAAATAGCCGGAGCGTATCCGACGCACACCCTTCGAGGCGCTCGCGCGCACCCCATTGACGCGCTTTGAAACTTGTTCTAATTTCTCGCCATGTCGAGCAGATACGAAGGTCGTCGAGTCATTGTCACCGGAGCGGGATCGGGCATCGGCCAGGGCGTGGCCCTGCGCCTGCTCGCCGAGGGCGCCCAGCTGGTCGCCGCGGATGTGAACGAGGCCGGCTTGGCCGCTACCGTCGACGCCGCCCCCGCCGCGCAGCGCGAACGCCTGCGCACCCTCACCATCGACATCGCGGACCAGGAGTCGGTCCGCGCGGTCACCGCGCAGGCCCTCGAATTCCTCGGCGGCCTCGACGTTCTCGTCAACGCCGCCGGCATCCTGCGCGCCGCGCACACCCACGAGATGCCCGTCGAGGACTGGAACCAGGTCATCTCGGTCAACCTGACCGGCACCTTCCTGATGATCCAGTCCGCCCTGCCCGCGCTGATCGAATCCGGCCGCGGCGTGATCGTGAACTTCTCCTCCACCTCGGCGTTCGGATCCAACCCGTACATGGCGGCGTACTCCGCGTCGAAGGCGGGCGTGAACGCGCTGACCCACTCCATCGCGCTCGAGTACGTGAAGAAGGGCCTGCGCGCGGTCAATATCGTGCCCGGCGGCATCAGCACCGGCATCACCTCCGGTCTGGCGCTGCCCGCCGACGCGGACTGGACGCTGATGGCGCGGCTGCCCGGGTGGATCGAGGGCGGCGCGCTGGGCAAGCCGGAGGACATCGCGGGCGTGGTCGCCATGGCCGCCTCCGACGACGGCCGCTACATGACCGGCACCGAGCTGCGGGTCGACGGCGGCGCGCTGATGTAGCGGACCCGATTTCAATCGGGACCAGTCGGTACGGAGTTAGGCTGGCAAGCACTTCCTAGCCACGAACATCGGACCCGGACGGAGAGTCATGGGAAACCGGCGGAGTTTCGGAGTGCTTGTCGCCACCGTAGGGCTGACCGCGGCGGTGGGATGCGAGTCCTCGAAGGACTCGGGTGGATCGAAGGAATCCACCACCGGGTCGCCGGGCTCGAATGGATCCAAGGAACCGGCCTACGCCGCGACGCTGCGCCCGCTCATCACGAAACTGATGAAGGACAACGTCATTCCGGGCGCGGCCGTCATGATCACCTCGCCCAAGGAAGGGAACTGGAAGGCCACCTTCGGGACCGGCACCCTGGGCAAGGACGATCCGATCACGATCGACGATCACTTCCGGATCGGCAGCAATACCAAGACCATGACCGTCACGGTCCTCATGCAGCTCGCCCAGGAGGGCAAGCTCTCCCTCGACGATCCGATCGACAAACACTGGCCGGGCGTGCCCAATGGCGACAAGATCACCCTCGCCCAACTCGCCGAAATGCGCAGCGGCCTCTACAACTACACCTTCGACCACGACCTGAGCGTCGAGGTCGACCAGGACCCGCAGAAGGTATGGACCCCCGAGGAGCTGCTGGCCATCGCCTTCGCGCACCCGGTCCAATTCCCGCCGGGCGAGAAGTTCGAGTACAGCAACACCAACACCATCCTGCTGGGGCTGGTCATCGAGAAGGTCGCGAAGATGCCGCTGGCGGACGCCCTGCGCCAGCGCATCTTCGAGCCGCTCGGACTGAAGAACACCTCGTTCCCGGCGGTGACCGACTCCTCGATCCCCGATCCGCACCCGCAGGGCTACACCTTCGGCACCATGGTCTCCACCATCGACACCTACGCGCTGCCCCCGGACCAGCGAGCGGCGGCGCTGGCGGGCACCCTGCAACCGAACGATTCGACCACCTCGAGCCCCTCCTGGGCCTGGGCTGCCGGGGCCGCGATCTCGACGGTGGAGGACATGACCACCTTCACCAAGGCGCTCGTCGAGGGCAAGCTGCTCGACGCCAAGTTCCAGAAGATGCGGATGGACAGCATCCAGCCGATCAACCCGGACATTCCGACACTGGCGGGATACGGCTTGGGCCTGGTGCGATTCGGCGAACACCAATTCGGGCACGACGGCCAGCTCCCCGGCTTCATGAGCTACATGGCGTCGGACCCGGATTCCGGACTCACCATCGTGGTCGCCACCAATCTGGCCGCGGTGCCCGCGGGCGAGGGATCGGCCCTGGTGCTGGTGAAGGCCATGCTCCCGACCTTCTACGGCCCGAACGCCCTGTCCGGACCCGATCCGGCACAACGCGATAGCGGCACGAGCACCACCGCACCCGCCTCCCCGACCGAGTCGACGCCGTGGACCACGACACCGCGGTAGTCATCGCCGGAGCCGGACCCGTCGGCCTGACCGCGGCCATCGAACTGCGCCGCCGGGGCGTCCCGTGCCGGATCCTCGACCCGCTGCTCGAATCCCCGCAGTACGCGAAGGCCGTCGGCATCCAGCCGCGCGCGCTGGAGGTGTTCGAGCAGATGGGGGTGGTGCGGGAAATCCTCGACGCCGCAATACCGTTGCGCGGGCAGCTGGCCTACGTCAACGGCGAGCCGGACGGGCGGATGGAGCTGGCGCTGCCGCCGGACGTGCCGTTCGGATTCGTCGGGCTGCCACAGTACGAGACCGAGCGGATCCTGCGGGACCGGTTGACCGGACTCGGCGGCGTCATCGAACGCGGCACGCGGGTAACGGGTTTCGAACAGGACGCCGACGGGGTCACGGTGACGCTGGAGAACGGCGCCGGCGCCACGACCACGCGGGCGGGGTATCTGGTCGGCTGCGACGGCGCGCACAGCACGATCCGCAAGGCGCTGGGGCTGTCGTTCGAGGGGGCCGCGTTCGCCGAGCAGTACATGCTCGGCGATGTGGAACTCGACTGGAACATGCCGCGCGGCTACAACATTCGCGCCACCCACCGGGCCGACGGAGCCGTCGACGACGTGCTGGTCTGCATCCCGCTGCCCGGCCTGCGCCGGTACCGCATCTCCATGCTGCTGCCCGACGGCCATTCCGGCGAACAGACCGGCGACGGCGTCGAACACGGCTTCACCACGGGGTGGACACCCGAGATCCGCGACCTGCAAGCGGTCGTCGACCGGCTGGCTCCGGAACCGGCGCGCGTCTCGCATCTGCGCTGGTCCTCGGTCTTCCGGATCAGTCACCGGATCGTCGACTCCTACGGTCACGGCAGGGTTTTCGTGGCCGGCGACGCCGCCCACATCCACCCGCCCACCGGCGCGCAGGGCATGAACACCGGCATCCAGGACGCCCACAACCTGGCGTGGAAGCTGGCGCTGGCGGTGCACGGCGACGCCTCCCCCGCCCTGCTCGGCTCCTACGACGCCGAACGCCGCCCGGTCGGTGAGGAAGTCGTCGGCCGCACGGTCCGCAGCGCCCGCGAAGGCATCGGCGCGGACTCCACCGACCCCGGCTACGTGCTGCGCCGCGAGGCCCAGCTGCTCATCGACTACACGGGCAGCCCGATCGTGGCGGCCTCCCCCGCGGACGAGCCCGCCCCGCGCGCCGGGGCCCGCGCCCCCGACGCCCGCGGCCTCACCCGCGCCGCCGTCGCCTTCGACCTGCGGCTGCTCCCGCTGCTCGACGGGACCCGCCACACCCTGCTGCTGTACGCGGACGACGCCACCACCGAATCCGGCCTGCGCGCACTGGAAGAGCTGGCCACCACCGCGATCGCCGCCGCCCGCTGCCATCTGAACGTGTATCTGATCGCCACCCCCGAGGCCGTGGCGGACGCGACCACCCTCCCGCTGATCCGCGACACCGCAGGCGAATTCGCGCGCGCCTACCGGGCCGCACCGGGCTCGGCGTTCGTCATCCGCCCCGACGGCTACCTCGGCTACGCCCGGCGCGCGGGCGACACCGCGGACCTGATGACCTACCTCGAATCCACATTCCGCTGACCAGGCCCACCGCGGACCCGGGCGGCGGGGAGATCCGCCGCGGAAAAATCTTCGGTAACAGCCCGGTTCGCGGGAGCGACATCCCCGGTGAGAGTCCGCTGCCCGCCCTCGCGGGACAGCTGTTCGACCCGATCGATGTGGCTGTCCGGACCGATGAGGGGTCCGGACTAGCTGATCCCCAGCCGCGACGTACACGCGGGCCACGCACCCCAGCCCTGGCGGGCGCGGGTCACCTCGGCGATGGCGATCTGCTCCTCGCGAGTGGCCATATCGGCGCGCGGCGCGTAACGGGTGCCGCCCTGCCGTTCCCAGGTGCTCTGGTCGAACTGGATGCCGCCGAAATAGCCGTTGCCGGTATTGATCGCCCAGTTGCCGCCGGATTCACAGCTGGCGAGGGCGTCCCAGGTGCGGCCGTCGCGGACCTCCGGGACCTCGGTGCCGGGCTTGGCTCCGCGGCGCACGGTCTTGGGCTGGGCGGGCACGATCACGGTGGACTTGATCGGATCCTTGCCCGCCTCTTGGCCGTTCACGATGGAGACCGCGAAAGTCACGTCCTGCGTGCCCGGTACGCCCGCATTCTCGATGATCGTGCGGCTCATATTGAGCGACTGATCCTCGATGGTGTTCTCCGGCGGATCCAGCGGCACCCGCTCGGTGCGGTTCTGCACGATCTTGCGGGTGACGGTGATCTTCATGCCGTCGGTCAGCTTGGTGTCGGCGGCCGGAACCACGAAATCCTGGTTCACCAGCGGACGGCCCTGCACCTGGAGCAGTTCCCCGACGGTCGGCGCGGCCAGCCGGACCAGGGCCGGGGCGAAGCCGTTGTCGCTCAGCTCGACGGTGCGCGGGTTGGTGATCAGCAGCTGCGCACCCACCAGCGGCAGCGGGGTCGGGCGGGAGGGCGAGGTGTAGACGTCGCCGGGCAGGTTCAGCTTCACCACGGCCTCGGCCACGGTGAGCGCGGTGGTCCACGCCTTGGACGGGGTGCCGTCCACGATCAGCGAGACCTCGCGGGCCCGGTTGAGCGTGATGGTGGAACCGTCGCTGATGTGCGCACCGGCCGACGGGGACACGTCGTCGCGGCCGGAGATGGCGTAGCCGGCGTCGGCGAGCGCGCCGCGCACATCGCCGCGCATGGTGGACTCGACGAAATTCTTGCCGTCGACGACGAAGGTCACCTGTTTCTTGCTCATGATGGCGACGCCCGCACCGACGATGAGCGTGACGAGCATCGCCGCGATCGCCCCGTACAGCATCGGGGAACGCGACGAGTTGATCTTCGCCAAAGCGTGCATCGGAAATCCCGGCATGGTCACAGTACGATAACGAGGGGGTCGGTGAATCACAACCACTCGCGGTGGTGCTGCGGAAACGTCGGTCACGACCCGATATCGAATCGCAGGTGAATCACGACCGCGGCAGATCATAGTGATCCGAACCACATCGATTCAACTCGAACCGAGCGCAACGCGGGAATCGTGCGAAGACGAAAAAAGGTGCGGTGGCCGCGTTTCCGCGGCCCCCGTCAGATGCCGTAGACGCGGCGGGCGTTCGCCGTGGTGATCTTGGCCAGCTGCACCGGATCCTGTTCCCGCAGTTCCGCCAGCGCGCGCAGCGTGTACGGCAGCATGTAGGACTCGTTCGGCGCGCCCCGGAACGGGTGCGGCGTCAGGAACGGCGCGTCGGTTTCCACCAGAATCAGTTCGTCCGGAACCAGTTTCGCGGCCTCACGCAATTCGTGCGCGTTCTTGAAACTGACCGTGCCCGAGAAACTCAGCACGAAGCCCTGTTCCACGCACGCCAGCGCCATGTTCGCGTCCGAGGAGAAGCAGTGGAAGATCACCTCGTCGGGAGCGCCCTCGTCGATCAGCACGGCCAGCAGGTCGTGATCGGCCTCGCGGTTGTGGATCATGAGCGGCTTGCCCAGCCGTTTGGCCAGGTCGATGTGCCAGCGGAAGCCCTCGACCTGCTCCTCGATCTCGGCGCAGCCCTCCAGTTTGCCCGGCCAGTAGTAGTCCAGCCCGGTCTCCCCGACCGCGACCACTCGGGGGTCGGCGGCCAGCTGTTCGAGCTCGGCCTTGGCGGCGTCGTCGAGGTGGTTGGCGCGGGTCGGGTGCAGCGCGACAGCGGCGTAGACGCGGTCGTCCCAGTGGGCGGCACGCACCACGAAGCGGGCCGCTTCCAGGTCGTCGGCGACCGTCACCAGTTCCCGCACGCCGACCGCGCGGGCCCGGTCCACCAGCGCCGCAACCGATTCCGGATCGGTGGCCCCGCAGGCGTCGATATGGGTGTGCGCGTCGATCAGCGGCGACAGCGGCTCGGGCGGCTCGGGCGCAGGTCGGCGGCTACTCATGGGCTGCACCTGCCACGGGGATATTCACGCGAGCGACGTAGGACACGCAGATAGAGTAGACACACCATGAGCGCATCCGATCGCCCCGCCTTTTACGTCACCACGGCCATCGCGTACCCGAACGGCGCACCGCACATCGGGCACGCCTACGAGTACATCTCCTCCGATGCCCTGGCCCGCTTCAAACGGCTGGACGGCTTCGATGTGTTCTACATGACCGGCACCGACGAGCACGGCCAGAAGGTGCAGCAGGCCGCCAAGGCCGCCGGTCTCTCGGAGCAGGAGTACGCCTCGCGCAACTCCGACGTCTTCGAGAACATGGACAAGACGCTCGACATCTCCTTCGACCGCTTCATCCGCACCACCGACGAGGACCACCTCGCCGCGTCGGTCGCGATCTGGGAGCAGATGGTCGCCGCGGGCGACATCTACCTCGACACCTACGCCGGCTGGTACTCGGTGCGCGACGAGGCGTTCTACACCGAGGAGGAGACCACCCTCCTCGACGACGGCACCCGCATCTCCACCGACACCAAGACCCCGGTGGAGTGGACCGAGGAGTCGAACTACTTCTTCCGCCTGTCCAAGTACCAGGACAAGCTGCTCGAGCTGTACGAGACGCACCCGGAGTTCATCGCGCCCGCGACCCGGCGCAACGAGATCGTCTCCTATGTGAAGGCCGGTCTGAAGGATCTGTCGATCTCGCGCACCACCTTCGACTGGGGTGTGCCGGTGCCGGGGCATCCCGACCACGTCATGTACGTGTGGGTGGACGCGCTGACCAACTACCTGACCGGCGCGGGCTACCCCGACACCTCCTCGGCCGCGTTCCAGAAGTACTGGCCCGCGGACCTGCACATCATCGGCAAGGACATCTCGCGGTTCCACACCGTGTACTGGCCCGCATTCCTGATGAGCGCCGGAATCGCGCTGCCGAAGCGGGTTTTCGTGCACGGCTTCGTCAACTACAAGGGCGAGAAGATGTCCAAGTCGGTCGGCAATGTGGTCGACCCGATGGAACTGGTCGACACCTTCGGCCTGGACGCCGTCCGCTTCTTCCTGCTGCGCGAGATCTCCTACGGCCAGGACGGCTCCTACAGCGAAGAGGCGATCATCGGCCGGATCAACTCGGATCTGGCCAACGAGTACGGCAACCTGGCCCAGCGCTGCCTGAAGATGGTCGGCCGCGACTTCGGCGGCGTGGTCCCCACCCCCGGTGAGTTCACCGAGGACGACAAGGCCCTGCTGGACCGCGCCAACGGCCTGCTCGAGAAGGTCCGTGCCGAATTCGACCAGCAGCAGATCCATCTCGGCCTGGAACAGCTGTGGCTCACCCTCGGCGAGACCAACCGCTACTTCTCCGCCCAGGCTCCCTGGACCCTGGCCAAGGCCGGTACTCCCGAGGACACCGCCCGCGAGGGCACCATCCTCTACGTGACCATGGAAGTCCTGCGCATCGTCTCGATCCTGGTCCAGCCGGTGATCCCGGCGTCGGCGGGCAAGATCCTCGACCTGCTGGCCGCCCCCGACCGTACCTTCGCCGACGTCGCCACCCCACTGGTCCCGGGCACGGCTCTGCCCGAGCCGGAAGTCGTCTTCCCGAAGTACGTGGCCCCCAAGTAATACGAGATCCGGTGCCGCCCGCCCCCCTTCGGCGGGCGGTCACCGAGTCGTCACACCCGAATCCTCACGGGTGGAGATTCCCCTCCGAACTCCACCAGCACCGGAACGGGAATGCCGCGCGCAAACGCGAAACTGCCCGATCCGAAGCACGGGCTCGGACCGGGCAGCAGCAGTTTGATCTCGCCGAACAAGCATCCAGCTCATGGCGGAAGGGGTCAACCCGCGGAGGTCGCACGAATTGGGGCACTCACGCTCGGCGTCGGGTCGGCCCGCGGCGTGAGCACGAACAACTGGTACGGGCAGTTGTCGGGATGCCAGGCGTTGTAGGAGCGCATCGTCAGCGCCATCTGCCCGCCGGTCGCCGGGTCCCGGACCAGCACCAGTGAATCGTTGAACTGCTCTTCACTGAGGTCGGTGGTCCAGAACCGCTCGAACTCCGGATTCACCCGGCAGGTTTCCAGAATCTGCGCGAGCCGCTCCGGAGCGACGGTCCCCGGCGCGTTCACCCGCAGGATGAACAGCAGCCGATGCACGATCAACTCCCAGTTGATCAGCACCTCCCGCGCGATCGGTTCGGTCATCATCTGCTCGATCACATTCGCGGGCCGCTCGGCATCCGCATGCGAGGGCAGCAGCCACGGAAACGCCTCCCGCGCGGCCTGATTCGCCGCCAAGATCTCGTACTCGGGCGTCCGGTGATAGAACGCCGGGAACGGCAGCGCCTCCAGATGCTCGATATCCTCGGCGCGCAATGCCGGCGGCCATACCCCCGCCTCCACCGCGGACGCCATCGGCAACGCCAGCGAAGCCATCTTGCGCAACAACCACGCGGGCGCGTCCATGGCCCGGGACCAGCCCGCCAGCCGCTCCGGTGACATGGGGCGTTCACCGTTCTCGAGCTTGCGATACAGGGACAGGCTCACGAACATGCGGCGTGCCACCTCGTCCTGGGTCAATCCCAGGTGCTCGCGCCGATAGCGCATGAACATGCCGAGCATGGGCTGCTCCGGCGCGGGCCGACTCTCACCGGACACCATCGGTCCACCTCCTCGGGGCGGGTCAGTCGATCGCGAAAGGGTCGACGGTGGGGGTGCCGGGCAGGCGCGGCGTGAGCATGAACAGCTGATAGGAGCGGTCCCGGGTGAGCGAAGGGTTGTAGGAGCGCATGGTGAGGGACATGATCTCGCCGGATTCGGGAAGACGGACCTGCACCAGGGAGTCGTTGAACAAACGCTCTTCCATGGGGGTGTTCCACATACGCTCGAATTCGGGATTCACGCTGCAGGTTTCGATGATCTGCGCGAGCCGCTCCGGGGCGATGATGCCGGGCGAGAGCACGCGCAGGCCGAACACCAGCCGATGCACGATGGTGTCCCAGTTGACCAGCAGTTCGCGCATCTCGGGGACGGTCAGCATCTGCTCGATGACGTTCACGGGACGGTCCGCGTCGTACCCCGCCGGCGCCAGCCACGGAAACGCTCCGGTCGCGGCCGCATTGGCGGCGAGCACCTCGTATTCCGGGAAGCGGTGGAAGTACGCGGGGTACGGAATCGCGTGCAGGTGGTCGAGGTCCTCCTGACGCAGTGCCGGAGGCCAGGTTCCACGGGCGATCGTCATGATCTTCGGAACGGCGTGGGTCACCATCTTCTCGAGCATCCACAGGGGTGCTTCGGTGGCGGCACACCAGTCCTCCAGGCGCTTCGGGGACAGCGCACGCTCGCCGCTCTCCAGCTTCCGGTAGAGCGACAGCGAGATGTACATGCGACGCGCGATCTCCTCCTGGGTGATGCCCAGGGTCTCGCGGCGATAGCGCATGTACATCGCGAGCATCGAGGATTCGGGGCCGGCGATCATCATGCGACGGCGAAGGGGTCGACGGTGGGTGTGCCGGGCGTTCGCGGGGTCAGGATGAACAGCTGGTACGAGCAGTCCTGCGGGTGATAGGCGTTGTACGCGCGCATCGTCAGGTTCATCGGCTCGCCGCCCGCCGGATCACGGACCAGCACGAGCGAGTCGTTGTACAGGTCCTCGTCCATCGACGTGTTCCACATGCGCTCGAATTCCGGATTCACCTGGCACGTCTCGATGATCTGCGCGAGCCGCTCGGGCGCGACGACGCCCGGCGCGAGCACCCGCAGGCTGTACAGCAGTCGATGCACAATGGTGTCCCAATTGACCAGGAGCTCGCGCGCTTCGGGCACCGTCATCATCTGCTCGATGACGTTCACCGGCCGTTCCGCGCCTTCGGGCGCGGGCGCCAGCCACGGAAAAGCGCTGTTCGCAGCCGGATTGGCGGCCAGCACCTCGTATTCGGGAAACCGGTGGTAGAACGCCGGGAACGGCAGCGCGTCGAGGTGGTCCAGATCCTCCTTGCGCAGCATGGGCGGCCACACACCCCGCGCCACCGTCGAGATCTTCGGCATCGTCAACGACACCATCTTCTCGAGCATCCAGCTCGGCGCGTCGATCGCGGCACACCAGTCCGCGAGCCGCTCGGCGGCCAGCGCGCGTTCCCCGTTCTCGAGCTTGCGGTACAGGGACAGGCTGACGAACATGCGCCGCGCGGTTTCCTCCTGGGTGATACCCAGCGTTTCGCGCCGGTACCGCATGTACATCCCGAGCAAGGGCTGTTCGGGTATCGATTCGAACGCTCCGAGCACCTGTCCGACCACCTTCCGGAAAACTTCCGCCAGCCTACGGTCCGGTGCAGGTCACAGCGACTCCGGTCCCCGTTGAGAGGGTAGTGATGGCACGCGACCTCAATGCCGGGGCGGGCGGTGGCGCCCGGCACGTCGATAATGAGTATCTGAAGCGTATGCAGTTCAGTAAGAGGGGTATGGATGCGGGAGTGGGCCGGGGCGGGCGGGGGGTGGCAGCGCACCCATTTCGAGGAGCGGCATCGGGCGGCGCGCGACGCGGTATTGACCTCGCAGCGGGGGCGGCTGCTGGAGGCGATGGTGGAATGCGTTGAGGCCAAAGGGTATAACGCGGTCACGTTGACCGATATCGTGGGGCGGGCGCGGGTTTCGCGGAGTACGTTCTACGAGCACTTCAGCAATAAGGACGAATGTTTCATCGCGGCGGTGCGGTCGGCTTCGGACATCATCGCGACCCGGATCGCCGATGAGCTGGGGCAGTTGCCGACCGACGCGGGGGCACACGAGCGGATCGAGTCCATCGTGGTGACATTCTGCGAAACCGTGGCGTCCGAACCGGATTTCGCGCGGCTGATGCTGGTCGAGGCGTTCAAGGTGGATCAGGAATCGGTGGCGCTGCGGGATCTTTCCGTGGATCGGTTCGCGGATCTGTATCGCGCGTTCTACGCCGAGGCGCGGGTGACCGATCCGAGCCTGCCGGTGATCGCGGACGAGCTGTTCGCGCTGATCCCGGACGCGATCGGGGAGCGCACGCGGCGGGTCATCGTCGCCGAGGGGGCGCATCGGGTGCCCGAATTGGCGCCGCTGTTCGTGGAATTCGTGAACGCGGTCCTGGGGCTGCCCGCCCGCGCCTGACGCGTGAACTCACTCACAGCGAGGGCCCCGTCCGGCCATATCCAGACCATGCCGATGGCGCATGACCGAGGATAGCCGGATGTTCACTTGCTTTACCGGAGAAGGCCAAACCCGCATTTCAGCGCGACCTCGGCGAGGCTGGCTGCGCGAAGGGCATTACTGTCACTCTTCGTAACAGTAAGCGGCTGTTCACCTTTCGTCCCAGACGGTTACACGGAACGCGACAGTTCCCCAAGCTGGTTACCCTCGGGTAGCCTCAGCGCATCCGAGCTTGACGATCACAGTCGATCACCTTTCCCCCCAATGCTTTTCAGCATCTTCAGCTTCAGGAGTCCCCTGTGCCGCAATCTCGATTCGAAGCGATCGGCGCCTATCTGCCCGAGAACCGGGTCACCACAGCAGAACTCGTCGCGCGATTGAAGGAGGCTCCCGAATTCGATCTCGAACGAATCACGGGAGTCAAGGAACGCCGCTTCCGCGACACCCGGCCGGAGAGCCGCGAGGATTCCTTCGCGCTCGCCATGAAGGCGGTGCAGGACTGCCTGTCCAGGTCGTCCTATGCCGCGGGCGATCTCGACATCATCATCTCCACCTCCATCACCCGCAGCATGCACGGCACCAGGATGTACATGGAGCCGTCCTTCGCCGGGGCGATCGGCCGCGCCATCGGCGCCCGCGAGGATGTCATCGCCTTCGACCTCTCGAATGCCTGCGCCGGCATGATGAGTGGCGTCTACATTCTCGACCGGATGATTCGCAGTGGCGCGGTGAAACGCGGCATCGTGGTCAGCGGTGAGGCCATCACGCCGATCGCGGAAACCGCGGTCAATGAGATCTCCAGCAAATACGATCTGCAATTCGCCTCGCTCACCGTCGGCGATTCCGGCGCGTGCGTGGTGCTGGACGAGGCCGTCGACGGCAATGACGTGATCCATTACATCGAACTCACCACCGCGTCGGAGTTCTCCCACCTCTGTCTGGGAATGCCGAGCGACAAGTCCAACGGCGTCGCGCTGTACACCGACAACCGGAAGATGCACAACGAGGCCCGGTTCCTGCTGTGGACCGACACCCAGCGCAATTTCATGGAGGCGCAGGGCTTCACCTTCGCCGACGAGGGCTTCGACTACATCATCCACCACCAGTTCGGCGCGGCCGCCATCCCGTTCATGAACGCGATCGCCGAGCGCGAGTTCGGCCACCCGATGCCGCCGGACCTGAATGTCATCGAGAAGTACGGAAATACTTCCAGCACTTCGCATTTCATCGTGTTGCACGATCAGCTGAGCCAGCAGAACCTGGCCGCGGGGTCGAAGCTGCTGATGATTCCCGCGGCGTCGGGCGTCGTCGGCGGATTCCTGTCCACCACCATCTCGTCGCTGAAGGTCTGAGGTATCGCCATGGGTGTGCGCATCAAATCCACCGGAATCGCCCGGGACACCGACACTTTCAGCATCGTGGAGCTCAGCGGCCGGGCCGCGCGGCGGGCCATGGAGAGCGCCGGGGTGGAGCCCGGGCAGGTCGGGGTCATGATCAACGCGGGCATCTTCCGCGACAGCAATACCGTCGAGCCGGCCGTCTCGGCGCTGATCCAGAAGGCCGCGGGCATCGGGCTCGACTATGTGAAGGAGGACCCGCGGTCGTTTTCCTTCGACCTGATGAACGCGGGCACCGGTGTGCTCAACGCCGTGCAGGTGGCGCAGGCGGTGCTGGCGACCGGCAGCGCCGACCACGTGCTGATCGTCTCGGGCGACACCCACCCGTCGCTGCGCCGCTCGGCCGCCGACGACGAATTCCCCTACGCCACCGCGGGAGCCGCGCTCCTGCTGGAGCAGACCGACGAGCCCGAGGGCTTCGGCCGGGTGCACACCCGCGCCGCCGCGGGCACGCCGGGCCTGGAGTCGTACGTGGACGTCGAGACCATGGGCGACCGCGGCCGCGGCCTGATGACGGTGGACCGCGAGCCGGACGAAATCGATTGGAACGCCACGAGTCTGCGTCTGGCGACCGAGCTGGAGCCGTGGCACGCGGTGGACGGCGTGCGCTACGCGGCCGTGTCCTCGT
>NZ_JBSGCY010000089.1:0-28173 GCF_053602115.1 Nocardia sp. NPDC004582
CATAGGACGTGGATCACGTCCTACGGCTCGCGCATGCGCGCGCACGCCGGGCATCAGGTCGACGCCGCCTCGGCGGTGCACACCGAGGCGGGCGTCACCGCCGTCGAGACGCTGCTGGCGGTCGACGATCCCGCCGAGCTCACCGAACAGCTGGTGCGGGACGCGGGGACCCGTATCGGCAAATTGACCTTGGACTCGAAACGCCGTGCCGCGCAGGCGCGGCTGCGGGTCCTGGACGCGGCGCTGCGCTGGCTGCGCCACGACGGACCAGATAAGCAGGGCAGGGTGCCCGCCGACCACTCCCCGCTGCTGGGGGTGGCGCTCGATCAACAAGGGGTACGGACCGGTTTGGAACGCTGCTATCGCGATCTCGCGCACGAGACCGACGACATGTGGGAGCGCATCGCCCTGGTGGAACAGGCCAATGCCGTGCGCCCGAGGACGCTGCTGTGACGGCCCGCTGCCCGGCCTGCGGCACCTTCGCCGCCGACACCGACCGCTTCTGCGAGGCGTGCGGAAGCAAGCTCGGGATCCGGCTGATCGCACTGCCGCCCAAGGAGTTCCGGCCCGGTTCCGGCTCCACGGTGCCGGTGGCCGACGCGGCGCGCAATGCCCGACGCGAGAATGAGGACGGCTTCACGGCCGGTCCCGCGCCCGTCTGCACCGGGTGCGGCGGCGCCGCATTCGACCCGGACGGCTACTGCGCCAGCTGCGGTGAGCTAGGACCCGAGCGCGATCGCTTCGAAGCGGATCTGGGCACGGCGTGCCTGGTCACCGATCGCGGTCTGCTGCACGCCCGCAACGAGGACGCGGTCGCCGCGGCCGTGCTCGACGGCGCGTCGCCGGATCGCCCGGCCACCGCGGTGATCGCGGTCTGCGACGGGGTGTCCACCTCCGAGGATCCGCAGGCCGCTTCGGGTGCGGCGGTCCGCGCGGGCCTGGACGCCACCCTGGCCGCCCTGGCCGCCGACCGGTCCGCCGAGGACTGCGCCCTGGCCGGGCTCACCGCCGCCGCCGACGCGGTCAAGGCCGTGGGCACCCCCGACGGCAAATCCCCGTCGTGCACCTACGTCTCGGCGATCGTGCAGTTCCAGCCCGACGGCGGCGCGGCCGTCACGGTCGCGAACGTCGGTGACAGCCGGGCCTATTGGCTGCGCCCGGGCGACGACTCCGAACGCCTGACCGTCGACGACACCCTGGCCCAGGCCATGGTGGACAACGGCCTGCTGGACGCGGCCACCGCCATGGACGGCCCGCACGCGCACGTGCTCACCCGCTGGCTGGGCGCCGACTCCGAGCACCAGTGGTCCCCCAGCTGCGTGCGCACCCTGCGCACCAGCGAACCCGGCGTGCTGCTGCTGTGCAGCGACGGCCTGTGGAACTACCTCCCCGAGGCGGCGGCCCTGTCCCGCTTCACCAGCACGCGGCCCGCCCTGCCGGCGGCGCGCGCCCTGGTGGAGCACGCGCTCGGCGCGGGCGGCAAGGACAACATCACCGTCGCGCTCGTCCCCGTCCCCTCCCTCGCACCGTCAGGAGACACCCCGTGACTTCCGCTGAGCACCCAGGCCTTTCGGTCGCCGTCGACCAGAACGAATTCCTCGCCGAGGGCGCGCGCACGGTCGACGCCATCGTGACCGTGGAGGCCACCGACGATCTGGTGGTGTCGGTGCCGCCCGCGCCCCGGGTCGAGATCCTGATCATCGACACCTCCGGCTCGATGGGCGGCGCGGGCAAGTTCGGGGGCGCACGCCAGGCCACCCTCGCCGCCCTGGACGTCATGCCCGACGGCACCCGGTTCGCGATCGTGGAGGGCACCGACAAGGCGCAGGTGGTGTTCCCGCACAGCGGTCCGTCCGCGGTGGCGAGCCCGGCCGAGCGCGCCAATGCCCGTCGCGCCCTGGACAAGCTGTCCCCGCACGGCGGCACCGCCATCGGCACCTGGCTGGGACTGTCGCGGCTGATCGCCAAGCAGCATCCCGGCGCGATGGTGCACGCGATCCTGCTCACCGACGGCCGCAACGAGCACGAGACCCCGCAGCGGCTGGCCGAGGAGATCCAGCTGTCGACCGGCGTCTTCACCTGCGACTGCCGCGGCGTCGGCGCGGACTGGGAGCCGAACGAGCTGCGCGCCATCGCCTCCGCGCTGCACGGCACCGTGGACATCGTGAAGACCGCCGACCAGCTGGCCGGGGATTTCGCGGCCATGATGGAAACCTCCATGGAGAAGGCGATTCCGGAGCTCACGCTGCGGGTGTGGACGCCGGTGGGCGCGCGGATCGCGTTCATCAAACAGGTCGCGCCGTTCATCGAGGACCTCACCGCGCGCCGCGTCGAGACGGGTCCGCAGATCGGCGAGTACGCGCTGGGTTCGTGGGGCGCGGAGGATCGCGACTACCACGTGCAGCTCGATGTGGAGCCCGCCGCGGCCGGTCGCGAGAAGCTGACCGCGCGGGTGAGTGTGCTGGCCGACGGCGAGATCCTCGGACAGGGGCTGGTCAAGGCGGCCTGGACCACCGACACCGACAAGTCGGCGATCATCAGCCGCCGCGTCGCGCACTACACCGGGCAGGCGGAACTGGCCCAGACCGTGCAGGAGGGCCTGGCCGCGCGCAAGCAGGGCGACTTCGCCACGGCCACCGCCAAACTCCAGCGCGCGTACCACCTGGCCACCGAGTCCGGCAATGAGAACACCGCCAAGCTGCTGCTCAGCGTGGTCGACGTGGTCGACGAGCGCACCGGCACGATCCGCTTGCGCAACAAGGTCGATCCCGCCGACGAGATGGCCCTGGATGTGCGCTCCACCAAGACGGCCCGCGTCCGCAAGGAGCCGTGATGGCCTTCTGCACCGACGGGCACGAGACCACCGCCATCGACTACTGCGACACCTGTGGCGCGCCGGTCGGGGGTGGACCGGCCACCGCCGCACCGCCACCGGCGCTGTGCCCGTCCTGCGGGGTGCCGACCGAGGGACGGTTCTGCGAGAACTGCGGCCACGATTCGGCGCTGCCGTCGCCGCCGGCCGCGGCGGGCGGGCATGAGCAGTCCGCCGCGCCCCTCGGCGAGCCCGAGGGGTCGACCGCGCAGACCGAGAGCGAGAACCGCGAGCACCCGGGCGGCGAGCCGGTCTGGGTGGCCACCGTCACCGCCGATCCCGGGCATTACGCGCGCATGCGGGCGCAGCAGGGGCCGGATCTGGACCGGGTCGACTTCCCCGACTACTACCCCGATCGCCGAATCCCGTTGCGGGGACCCAATATCCTGATCGGCAAGCGCAGTGTCTCGCAGGGGGTGCACCCCGATATCGATCTGTCGGTCGCGCCCGCCGATATCGCGGTGTCGCGTTCGCACGCGATTCTCCATATCAGCGGCAGCACCCTGACCGTCACCGATCTCGGGTCCACCAACGGGACCTGTATCAACGAGAGCCCGACCCCGATCGCGCCCAAGACCGCCATTCCGCTGCGCGACGGCGATCGGATCCATGTGGGCGGGTGGACGACCATCACGTTGAGCACCGAACCGGGCACTTCGAGCACAGAACCGGGCTGAACCATCGATTCGGGCAATCCGGCAATCTTGGACCATCGTCCAGGTTAGGCTCTCCGCTCTATGAGCCTGACGCGCCGAGACTTCGCCCGCACCACCCTGGCCGCCGTCGCCGGCACGGTCGCCACCGGCCTGAGCGGCGCTGCGGCCCAGGCGATTCCGCACGCCCGGACGGTCGCCGCGGCCCCGCAGGCGTGGATGTCGGCACTGTCCGACACCACCCCGGTACTGCGCCTGACCATTCCCGGCACCCACGACTCCTGCGCCACCGATCCGGCCAACGGCACCGAATGGTCCCACACCCAGAACTGGTCGCTGCCCGACCAGTTCGCCCACGGCATCCGCTTCCTCGACATGCGCTGCAACGGCCTGCAAGACCACACCGCCGACTCCTTCGGGATCTACCACAGCGGCTTCTACCAGGGCATCACCTTCGACACCGTGCTCGATCAGTGCCGGACCTTCCTGGCCCGCAATCCGGGCGAGGTCCTGATCATGCGGGTCAAGAAGGAGGACGGCACCAAGAACGACGTGGGCTCGAACTTCGAGCGAATCTTCAACGGCTACTTGGACGCCAAGGGCTACCGCTCGCTGTTCTGGCTGGACAACCGCTTCCCCACGCTCGGCGAGGCCCGCGGCCGGATCGTGCTCATCGCACAGTTCGCGAATTCCCTGGGCTGCCTGCAGTGGCCCGGCGGCGACAACGGCGTGTTCCGCACCGACCGCATCTACCTGCAGGACCGGTACAAGAACAGCGGCCTGGCCGGACTCGATTCGGGCTCCTCGAACTTCGGGTCGTCGGGCGGCGACAAATTCGATTACGTCCGCGACTGTTTCGACAAGGCCGCCGCCGATCCCGCCAACACCGTCGAATACATCAACTTCACCAGTTTCGCCGACAATGCCTGGCCCAAGGACAATGCCGCGGCCATCATGCCGAAGGTCGACGCCTACCTCACCGCGCACCGCGGCCAGGCCGCGCACTACGGCATCGTGCCGATGGACTTCCCCGACGGCTACCCCACCGTTGTCACCCAGTTGATCGAAAAGAACTTCGCCTGAAGCGATCTCGCCGGTTCCCGGGTACCGAACGGCAAACATCCCCTACTGTCGTGAATTGTGAGGTACGCAGCTTTAGCATTGCTCGGCTGTACCGCCGTCTCCGGAGCGGTGATCCTCGGCGCGTGGCTGACCCGGGGTGAGGTCCGCCGCGCCCGCGTCCGGCACGGCCGCCACCGCCGGCTGCCACCGGCGCTGGTCTTCGGGCATGTGGCGTTCGCACTGGTGACGGTCTCGGCGTGGACCACCTACGTGGTGGTGGGCAGCCACGGCATGGACACCTTCGCACTCGGATTGCTCACCGCCACAGCCCTGCTCGGCGCGACCATGTTCGTCCGCTGGATCCCCACCTACCGCTCCCCCGAGGGTCCGGCGGACGGTCCCGGCGCGGCCCACCGGGCGGCCCGGGAGGCCAACCTCCCGATCCGGGTGGTCGTCCTCCACGGTTGCCTGGCGGTCGCCTCCGTGGCCGCTGTGGTGGCCGTGGTGGCGGCGGATCTGTGATCCCACAATCGATCTCAGCGCCGTAGCAGCGTCCAGAACATCCAGATCCCCGCGCCCAGCGCGAAGGCGACGACCACCGCCATACCGACCAGCGGCCCGAAGGTGGCGAGATCGGCCGGACCGCCCGCGCTGGCCTGGATCAGGAATCCGGCGGCCACGGGCCCGATGAGCAGCAGCCCGATGGAGGTCAGCAGCAGGGCGGCGATACCCAGGGTTGGCAACTTACCAGCATTCTTCATCTGTCCTCGAATCCATGTCTCGTGAGATGCATTCGAACAAGATCAACATTAACAGTCTCCGCATTTATCAGGGCTGCGCACGCAGCGTGCGATGGAGAATAGTGCGCATTTCCCGCGCCTGGTCGGCGCCCCCGGAACCGATCAATTCCTCGGGCAGCCGGTGCAATTGCCGCAGGGTCCGGCTGGAGTGCGTCTCGGAGGCGATCACGAGCGAGTGCCGGGCGGCCTCCAAGGCCTGATCGGCCTGACCGGTGCGGGCCTGCGCCACCGCCAGCAACGCCAGACCCCGCCCCAGATCGCGGCGATCCTCGATCTGCCACAGCGGCAGCGCTTTCAGCAAGGTCTCCACCGCCGCTTCCGGCCTGCCCAGCTGCACCCAGCTGTGCGCGGCTTCCATGCGAATGAATTCCGGTGTGCAATACCCGGCCAGATCGCCGTCGCCCGCGGCGGAATCGGCGGCGGCCTCCCATGCCTGCCCGATGGCCCGATCGGATTCGCCGCCTTCCTTCCGCAACGCGTGCCCGTGCGCCAATTGCAGCAGCGCCAGCGTGCGCAGCCGCGGCAGCTCGGCCGAATTGCGCAGGGCCGCCCGCGCCAATTCGATCGCGGCGGCGGGCCGGCCCGATTCGGCGGCGATATTGCTCTGCCGTACCAGGGTGTAGGACCGCAATCGCTCGTCACCGCATTCGCCGGCCAGTACGGCGGCCCGGCCGGTCCATTCGCCGGCCGTGGCGAGCTGGCCCGCGTCCTGGTACAGCCAGCCGAGGAATTCGGCGAATCGTGCTCGCAGCAGCGGTAATCCGGTGCGCGCGGAGCCGCCGCCGGTGTCGTCGAGTTGTTCGACGTAGCGCATCTGCTGGGTGATGATCGGGATCAGCCGCTGCGCCCCGGCGACCCGGTCGGTCCGGACATACTGTTCCAGCACCGCCGAGAACGATTCGACCAGCAGATCCGCCGAGACCGGCGCGGTCGCCACCAGCGCGCCATTGCCGAGCGCCAGATCGCGGGTCACCGGCGCCACCGGATCGGCACCGTCGAGTTCGAACCACAGCAGTTCGGCCGGAATGCCCAGGGTGCGCGCGTACCAATTCAGTTTGTCCAGGTCACGCACGCGATGCCGGCCGCGCTCGATCCGGCTCAGCTGGCCCTGGGTGATGCCCAGCCACCAGGCGAGTTCGATCTGCGGGACCGGGCGGCCGCCGTGCGCGGGATGCCGCCGCCAAGCCCGCAGCACCGCGCCGATCTCCCGGGTGAGCAGCGCCTGTCGCATGTCCTCGGTCCGCCACTGGGCCGGTTCCAGTCGCGGCAGCCGCTCGCGACCCCGGTCGCAGGGGCCGCACAGCTCGCCGGTGTTGTCGCGCGCCAGCCGGCCACCGCAGCGGATACACGATTTCGCACCTGACCTCACCCGCATCCCACCTATCTGCCGAATAGACGATCGAACGGATGGCGCGTACCCCGGCGACCATTCGATGCTATCGGACCATTCGAACACCCAGATCAATTGGCGCGGAATGGATTATCGGCTGTGAGTGCACACGAACAGGTCAGAGGAGAACAGCGGGACCGAGCCACCGTTCCGGCTCCGACCCGCGGACCGCGGCGATTTCTATTCCTTCGGCACGCAATTGACGCACCTTCTCGGGATTGTTGGTGAGCAGTTCGACACGGTCCAGGCCGAGCGCGAACAACATCTGCGCGGCGACCCGGTACGTGCGTTCGTCGTCGCCGCGTCCGAGTAGCCGGTTCGCCTCGAAGGTGTCGTACCCGGCGTCCTGCAGGACATAGGCGTCGAGCTTGTTGTACAGGCCGATGCCGCGGCCTTCCTGGCGCAGGTAGAGCAGCGCGCCGCCGCGCGCGGCGATCAGCGTCATCGCCTCGTGCAGCTGCGCCCCGCACTGACAGCGGTCACAGCCCAGCAGGTCTCCGGTCAGGCATTCACTGTGCACCCGCACCAAGGGGTTTCCCGCCGCCCCGGTCGGGGGCGCGATGACGAACGCCACGTGCTCACCGGGATCCTCGAGGTGGTCGAAGGTGACCACCTCTGCCACACAGTCGACTCCGCGGCGCAGCGCCACGGGCACCCTGGCCCGAACGGTCGCGATCGGGGCCGTCGTCGTCCTGCCGAGCTTCAGCAAATCAGCACTCCCGCGGCTACTCGTGTCCGTTCATTCTGATGCCGTACAAACAGGAGCCGCGCTAACACTCCGCAATCCATCAGCGGCTCCACAGCAATCTAACGGTCAACGACACCGACGACGGATGACACGCCTGCGACGACCGGTGACTTACGATCAGCCACAGGTCATTACGCCGAGAAGCGACCCGGCGGCATACACGCCGGCGGTCCACCGCCGAGCGCACGCGCGGCACGTGGTCGCGGTATTCGCGGGGAGTCAGACCGGTCTCGGCACGAAACACGCGGGCGACATTACGGTCCCGGCGAAGCCGCACGCATCAGCGACCACCGTGATCCGGTCGGGCCCGGTGCGGTTATCGAAGGAGGTTGACCAGCTGCCGGTAGGCGGCGCGGGTCGGCGGGGCCAGTCGGCGCCAGGTGACCGGGCCGCCCGAACCCAGGTGCGTGTCGTAGGGAATCTCGGCGACGGCGCGGACCACATCGCCCAGATACTTGCGCACGTGCTCGGTGACCAGCGGCCCGTCCTTGGGGTGCTGGCGGGTGACGACGATGACCGCGTCGGCCAGGTGGTACTGGCTGTAGTTGTCGTCGAGCCAGATCAGCGCGGGTTTGAGCCGGTTCACCGCGTCGGGGCGGGCGGCGAGGGTGATCACCAGTGAGATGCGCGAGTCGCTCAGCAGGGGGGCGACCATGCGGCTGGTGACCGGCGCGCCGCCGTCGTAGACGGGCAGGCAGCCGGCCTCGACCAGGTCGCGGTGGACCGAGGAGTAGGTCTCGCGGCGCGGCAGCGCCTCCGGTCCGCGCGGCAGAACGCCTACGCCGGAACTGTTTTCGCCGCAGCTGTCGATGACCGTGGACGGCAGGCTGCGGTGTGCCATGTTCAGCCAGGACTGAACCGTGCCCGCGGCGTCGATGGTGTCGCACCCCCGCGCGGCGAGGTCGCCGCCGGTGGTGGTGGCGTCCACGACCACCGGCGAGTGCTCGCCGTAGTCGTAGGCGGCCGCGCCCGCGATACCGAGGGCGGTGGTGGTCGCGCCGGAGCCGCCGGAGCTGCCCAGCACGAGCACGGGCGGCAGGTCGGCCCACAGCAGGTAGCCGTTGCTCGGGTGCATCCGCACCATATCGGTGGGCCCTCCGGGCGGGGCCGGACGCAACAGCAGGGAGAGGTCGGTGGGTGTGGAAGAAAGGGCCGCGGGATGATCCGGGAAGTTTTCGGACATCGCTAGATTCCTTTGGTGCGAGCGGCAGTCGATACTGCGGAATCCGTGTGGTCACCACGTCGCGCGCAGCCGGCCCCTGCGTCTCGCCATCAACGCCCCCACCGCGTCGACGAGCTGCCCCTGCGCTTCGACATATTTTTCGAAGCCTGAAGTCGCTTCCCCCCGGATACCCCCTACCGCCCTGAAGTCGATCAGAAGTGCAAAAGGGTTGCTGTGCAGCCCCTTTCGATGTCGCCAGATATTACATGATCTTGTCAACAATGCATCCGGATCGATAGCCCTGCGGAATCGCTGGCACTGAATGTCAGAGGTCCGGCCGCGAACGACCGGACCTCTCGGGTGGATGGGGTGTTGTCAGTTGATGTCGGCGGTGAGCGGCAGCGCGGTCACCGAGGTACCCACGTGCAGGGTGAAGGAGCCGGGTTCGACGGTCCAGCCGTCCGCGGTCCAGTGTTCGAATGCGCGTTTCGGCAATTCGATGACGGCGGTGACGGATTCACCCGCGCCCGCCTCGATCACCGTGAATCCGGCGAGCCAGCGCACCGGGCGATCGACGACGCTGTTCGCGCGGGAGAGATAGGCCTGCACCACCTGGCGACCGGCGCGCGCCCCGGTATTGCGGACGGTGACCGTGGCGGTTCGACCGGAGACCGTCAGCTCGTCGAGAGCCCAGGTGGTGTAGCCGAGTCCGTGACCGAACGGATAGGCCGGGGCCACACCGGATTTCAGCCAGGCCCGGTACCCGATGTGAATGCCCTCGGAGTACGGCAGCGCAGTGCCGGGCCCGGGCTTGGTGTCCAGCACCGGGACGTCGGCCATGGTCTTGGGCCACGTGGTCGGCAGGCGGCCGCCGGGTTCGGCGGCCCCGGTCAGCACATCGGCCAGCGCCGACCCGAACTCCTGTCCGGGGAACCAGGCGAGCAGCACGGCCGCGACGTCGTCGCGCCACGGCATCTCCACGGGGGCACCGGAATTCACCACCACGACGGTGCGCGGATTGGCCGCGGCGACGGCGGCGACCAGTTCGTCCTGGCGGCCGGGCAGCCGCAGCGTGGTGCGGTCGAAGCCCTCCGATTCGATCCGCTCGGTGGTGCCGACCACGACCACGGCCACATCGCTGGTGCGCGCCAGGTCGACGGCGGCGGCGAACTCGTCGTCATCGGAGCGGCGCGGACGTCCGACCGCGCAGGTGATGCCCATGGCGGGGAGTCCGCCGCCGGGCGTCATGCGCACCAGGATCTCGGTCTCCTCACCCTCGGCGAGGGTGCGGGTCACGAAGCGCTGCGGCGGATTCAACAGCATCTCGACCGGATCGGCGCCGTCGGGCAGCACGGTCTCCGCGAGCACCTGCTCGCCGTCCAGCGCCAGGGCCAGCGCGCCGACGCCGGCGAAGCCGATGCGCCATTCCCCCGCCACGTCGGCGCGCAGCCGGCCGGACAGTTCGATGGTCTTCGCCCGCGCCGCATGCGGATTGCCGAACAGCATGAGGCCGCCCGCCAGGCGGTGTTCGGTGTCGAGCACGGTGTCCGCGCCGAGATAGCGCAGCGACAGCCCCGGCTCGCCGGTCTCGGGATCGGTGACCAGGTCCAGCGGGATCGGAATCATGTTCTCGCTGAGGTGGACACCGGGGGTGTGCACCACCGGCAGCACCGCGGACAGCCCCTCCAGCGGGGAGGTGGTGTGCGCCGGGATCACCGTCGCGCTGCCGCCGCCCATGAAGCGCGGTTCGGCGGCGGCCGAGCCGAGCAGCGCCACCCGGGCGGGCGCGCGCAGCGGCAGGGTGCCGTCATTGCCGGCCAGCACCATGGCCAGGGCGGCAGCCTCGCGCACCAGCTGCCGGGACCGCTCATCGGTGAAAGCCGGGACGGGCGTGGGAGTTCCGTTCAGCGCGCCGACGCGTTCGGCGAAGCGCAGGATGCGCCGCACCTTCTCGTCGATCGCGGATTCGGAGACCTGACCGTCGCGCACGGCCTGTTCCAGCGGCGCGCCCCACAGCTCCGACGGGCCGGGCATGGCCAGGTCGTTGCCCTTGGCCGCGCCCCGGGTCGAGCGGACGGCGGTCCAATCCGAGACCACGACGCCGTCGAAACCCCACTCCCCCTTCAAGGGTTCGTCGAGCAGGTCGTTCTCGGTCATGGTGGTGCCGTTGACCGAGTTGTAGGCGGCCATCACCATCCACGCGCCCGCCTCGACGGCGCGCTCGAACGGGTACAGGTACAGCTCGCGCAGGGTGCGCTCGTCGGCGATGACGTCGGCGGTGAAGCGCTCGGTCTCGGAGTCGTTGGCGACGTAGTGCTTGGGGCACGCGCTCACCCCGTGCGCCTGCACCGCGCGCACGTAGGCGTCGGCCATCTCGGCGGTCAGCATCGGATCCTCGGAGAAGCATTCGAAATGCCGTCCGCCGAGCGGGGATCGGTGCAGGTTGATGGTCGGGCCCAGCACCGCGTACACATCCTTGCGGCGGGCCTCGGCGGCGATGAGCGCGCCGATATCGGTGAGCAGGTCGCGGTCCCAGGTGGCGGCCAGGGCGGTGCCCGAGGGCAGGCTCACCGACGGGTCGCGTTCGTCCCACTGTTCGCCGCGCACGCCGGACGGGCCGTCGGAGACCGGCATCTCGGCCAGGCCGATGCTCTCGTCGCCGGCGAAGCGGAAGAAGCCCGCGCCCGAGATCAACCGGATCTTGGCGGGCAGATCCAGTTTCGCGAGCAGGTCGTCGATGGCGTCGGTCATGCTCGTTCCTTCCAGAAGGTCACCAGGTCCGCGCAGACCCGGTCGGAGACGTCCTCGTTGGGCACGTGGCCGGAGCCGGGGTAGACGGCGGTCTTCGCGTGCAGCTGGGCGGCGAAACGCTCGTGCACCTCCGGAGCCCACAGGTCATTGGTGTCGCCGTAGGCCACCAGCAGCGGCACGCCCGAATCCCGCAGCACGGCGGGATCTTTCACCGGCGGCTCGGCCATGCAGGTGAGGATGCCGACGATATTGGCCTGCTTGGTGCGCAGGATCCGTTCACGCAGGAACTCCTGGCGCGGTGGCGAGGGCTGCTGGTCGGCCTGCGCCATGACCGCGCTCATCTGCTGCCAGATCACCTCCTGCCCACCGGCTTCCACCGCCTGCGCCACCAGCAGCGGCGGCGGGAAGTTGATGTCCTCGGTCGAGGACGGGCCCGAGGCGAGCAGGGTGAAGGTGCGGAACCGCTCGGGGCGCTCGATCACCGCGACGCGGGAGACATAGCCGCCGAAGGAGTGCCCGACCAGATGGATCGGCTCGTCGGGCGAGATCTGGTCGACCACGAGGTGCAGGTCGCCGACGAAGTCGGCCAGGGTGTAGCCCGACACCTCGTCGGGCCCCTCGGACTCCCACTGCCCGCGCTGGTCGTAGGCGACGGCCCGATAGCCGGCGGCCGCCAGCAACGGCAGCATCTCCTCGAAGTCCTCCTTGGAGCCGGTGAAGCCCGGCACCAGCAGCGCGGTGCCGCGGTATTCGGTCCCGAGCGGCGGCGCGGCTTCCCAGGCGGCCAGCTTTCCAGCGGCTCCCCGCAGTGTGAACGGCGTGATCAGGGCCTGACTCATCCGGCGATCCCTTCCCTCGTACTGCCATGTACGGCTGGCCCCGAGTGTGCCAGCGGATACCGCGATTACCGAGTGGTCATTAGGTAACGTTATCGTTTCGTAACCATTATCGGGTTTTGCCTGCTCAACACGCTTGACTAGTGTCCCACCACATGACGCCCCATCCTCGACGCCGCGGCCGGGGCGACGACCGCCGCGAGCAGATCATCGACGAGGCCCTGAAGGCCTTCGCCGACAACGGCTACCGCAGCACCTCCATCGCCGAGATCGCCGAACGCTGCGGCCTGTCCCAGCCCGGGGTCCTGCACTACTTCCCCAACAAGGCGGCGCTGCTGTCCGCGGTCCTCGACTACCGCGACCGCCTCGACTACGACCGGCTGGGCTTCGACCAGCAACTGCGCGGCAAGGACGCCCTCATCCGCCTCGCGCAGCTGGTGGATCACAACACGCACGTGCCCGGCCTGGTCCGGCTGTTCACGGTGCTCACCAGCGAGGCCGTCACCGTCGACCACCCCGCGCACGAATGGGCCCAGAACCGCTACCGAACACTCCAGGACCATCTGGGCGCGGCCCTGGAGGCAGGGCGCACCGACGGCAGCGTGCGCGCCGACATCGACCCCGCGGCCGTGGCCCGGCAGGTCTTCGCCATGATGGACGGCCTGCAACTGCAGTGGCTGGTCGACCCGGACCGGGTCGACATGGCCACGCTCTTCCGCGCCTACATCGACGAGCTCATCGCCTGGATCTCGTAGGGGCGCGGGGAAATCCGGCATAGGTGCCGGAAGCGGCGTATCAGGCTAGGCCGAGTCCGCCGCGTACTGGTATTTGCCGCGGTCCAACTTGCGAACATTGCTGTTGTCGCGCTGCGCCATTCGGCCCAGCGCCACCGCGACATGATGGCGGGCGCTGATCGGCAACTCGACGCCGCGACTCTGGAGCGCCGCGATCACCTCGGCGGGAGTCCAGGTCTGCTCGGGGTGCTCGGCGAGGAAATCGGCGACCACGCGCGGCAGCGAGCGGTTCTGCTCCTGCGCGGGCGCGCCCGGCTCGGGCGGCGGGGCGTCCTGGTACTGATCGTCGCGGGCCGTGTCCAGCCAGTTGGCGACGGTCAGCAGTTTCGAGCAGGCCGCACGCAACTCCGCACCCGGCGAACGGATATCGCCGAGGTTGTACATCGCCTGGTAGTAGCGCCCGATGTTGGTGAGCATCTCGATGACCTGCTGCTCGGTGTCGGCGACGATGGCTTCGCTGCTGCGACCCGATTGCGCGGCCGCCGCCACTGCTCCCACGTCCACGTCCGGCGTTCCCCTTTGCTGTTGACCGGTTGCTTCCAGTACCCGGTGGATGCAAGACAGCCCAGACAGTAGCCGGGCCCGCCCACCGAATTGTGAAAGACTACAAGGTCATTGCCACGTCCGGCGACCCAACGGCCGGACCATGATCGAAAAGCCCGACTCGCGCGAGCGCGACACGCCGAACGTTTCGGAGCGGACGCCTCTCGCGATATCACCTCCGTGGGAGGCACGCTCGAACCCGGGGAGAAGTTCGCCGGCTACCAGATCTTGCGAAAACTGGGGGCCGGCGGAATGGGCGCGGTCTATCAGGCCCGAGACCGCGACCTGCCACGATTCGTGGCCCTGAAGCTACTGACCCTGCCCGGCGGCGAACGCGAACACCGGGCCCGGTTCCAGCGCGAGGCCGATACGGTTGCGCGCCTGCAGCATCCGAACATCGTCACCGTCTACGCGCGCGGCGAGGAAGACGACCGGCTGTGGATCTCCATGACCTTCGTCGACGGCAGCGACGTGGCGCGAGCGCTGCGCGAGGGACCCATGCACCCCGCGCGGGCGGTGCGCATCATCGCCGAGACCGCCGCCGCGCTCGACCACGCCCACGACACCGGCATCGTGCACCGCGACGTGAAGCCGGCCAATATCCTGCTCGCGGACGGACGTCCGGAACGGGCCGTGCTCACCGACTTCGGCATCGCCAAATCCCTCGACGAGAGCCGCCAGCTCACCCGGAACGGGCAAATCCTGGCCAGCTTCCAGTACGCGGCGCCCGAACGGCTCACCCGGCCCGAGGAAGCCGACCGGCGCGCCGACGTGTACTCGCTGGGGTGCACGCTGTTTCACATGCTGACCGGGGAAGCGCCCTACCCCGGGCAGAACGTCGGCCAGATCATCCACGGGCACGCCTACGAGCCGGTGCCGATGCCCTCGGACCGGAACCCCACGCTGCCACGCGGATTCGACGAGCTCATCGCCCGCGCCATGGCCAAGGACCCGCGACGACGCTTCGACACCTGCACGCATCTCGCCTGGGCCGCCTCGCGAATCCTGCGCCAGCCGGGGACACATCGGACCGCACCGGTGGGGACCGTCCACGTCAGCGGGCCCAGATCCGGTGCGGGACAACCCGAGCGCAATGCCACCACCATGCCCCCGGCGCCGCTGCCGATTCCGACTCGGCCCGCCAATGGCCCGGCCACCACACGGCCGGGGCCGGAAGCCACTCGGCTGAACACCGGGCCCGCGCCGACCCGCTTCGTGACCGGGCCCGCGCCGTCCGACCGGAGCAGGCCGCACGAGATCCCCGGCATCGGCACCCGCACGGGGGCTGATCCGGACGCCGGGACCGGTACCGGCGCAAGCGTTCCCGGCAGGCGGCGCCCCGGCCGGATCCTGCTGGCCTTGGCCCTGGTCGTCACCGTGGCGGTTCTCGGGTACCTGCTGGTGCGCGCGGGCGACAGTCATCCCGGTTCGAGCAAGGCATCGGCCTCGAACACGCCGACCGTCACGGCGACGACCACCGCGGCGGTCACGACCGCACCGACCAGCGCCACGGATGTTCCTCAGATCACGACCGCGCCGTACACGCAGCCGACCACGGCGGCCCTGTACACGCCGCCGCCGGTGACCTCCCAGCAGCCGAAGACGGTCCCGGTGCCGGACGTCGTCGGGACCGCGATCGCGCAGGCGAAGGCGCGTCTGGAGAAGGACGGTTTCGTCGTCGAACAGGTGCAGCGCGAGGACAAGAGCGCGAAAGGCACTGTCCTGGAGACCTCCCCGGCCGCCGGGACCGCGAAACCGGTCGGCTCGACGGTCAAGGTGACCGTGTCGTCGGGTCCGTCGACCACCACGACCATCACCGTGCCCACCCTCCTCGGCCTCTCCCCCGCCGCCGTCACCGCCGCCCTGCAGAACCTCGGCTGGCACGGCAGTGTCGCGAAAGCCACGGCGCAGACCAACGATTCCAGCAAGGACGGCAAGGTGATCGCGCAGAGCCCGGTCGCCGGAACCTCGGTAACCCCGGACCAGGCGATCACCATCACCGTCGGCGCCTACACCTCCGCCCCCTCCACCACCCCGGCCGCGGGTTGACCGCTACCAAACGTTCCAACTGGACCGCCCGCGCAGCGACTCGATCTCCTTGGCGATCGACTCCAGTCTCGGCACCAGCCCCTCGAAGTACCGCCGCGCATCACAACTCTCGCCGCACCCCTGATGCGTGGCCAAACCCCGCTGCGCCGCGTCCAAATTCATGACGGGATAACCCGGCGCTTCGTGCGTCACCACACTCACGACCGGACCCCCGTCCCCCGCAACACGTCCCGCGCGTACGCGGCAGTCATCATGATCACCGTTTCATGGTTCTCGATAGGAATGCCGAACATGCTCGACTCCGATTGTCGGCGTGAATATTTGGGGTTCACACTTGTAGGTGCGTCAAGTAGACCATTTCGAATCGCGAGCCGAGCCCCGATACCGGAGGTAGCCCGGAATTCTCTCCGTCGTCGCGATCCCAGCCCGAAACCCATTCCAAGACAGCGCGCTACCGATAGTGGTCAGATCACCTGTCCCACGTCGGTTTTCACCAGGTTGTCCAGGGCGCGCTCGGCGAGGGCGGCGATGGTCATCGACGGGTTGCAGGCCGCGGTGTTGCCGGGCATGAGGGCGCCGTCGAGGACGTAGAGGCCGGATTGTCCGAGGACTCGGCCCTCGAGGTCGCAGACCGTGCCCATGCCGGCGCCGCCGAGGGGGTGCCAGGTGGAGGGGAAGGCGAGGTTGGTGTCGAGCAGGGTGCTCGACGGACCCGCGATGCGATGCACGGCGGGGCCGATGTGGTCGTTCTGGATGGCGGCGTCGCCGCCGGCGGGCCAGTGCAGGGTCGCGGTGTCGGCGGCGGCGTCGTAGCGGAATTCGCCGCGGCCGGTGCTGACGCCGTAGCCGACCATCATGGTGCTGTGCGCGTCGACCGAGAGCGGCGGGATGGAGGCCTGGATGACGGTGTGCGCGGCGTCGGGGTCGTCCCAGTTCAGGCTGCCGTAGACGACCGGTCCGCCCTGGGCGGGTCCGAATTCCTCGGTGGGGGCGGTCCAGACGTAGATGCGGTCGGCGTTGGTGCCCCAGCCGCGGCCGAGCTGGTCGGGCAGATCGGGAATCTGGCCCGTGGCGGCCGCGCGCACCAGCAGGCGGGTCGTATTGAGGCTTCCCGCCGACAGCACCAGCGCGTTGGTGGTGAGGATCTTGTTCTCCAGCGCCGTGCCCGCGGTGTCGGTGCGGTTCACGTGCACTGTCCAGCGGCCGTCGGGGGCGCGCTCGATATCGGTGACCTCGTGCAGGGTTCGCACGGTGACCCGGCCGGTGGCCTCGGCGGCGGCGACGTAGGTGACGTCGACGGTGTGTTTGCCGCCATTGTTCACGCCGAGGGAACCGGTCCCATTGGTGTAAGAGGCCGCCATCTCGCCGCGCAGTTCGGCCAGCGCGTAATTCCAGTCGATGGGCATGGGAATCTTCGACACCGGCAGCCCTGCGGCGCGGACGTGCTCGGCGAAGACCCGGGCCACCTTGTAGTTCGGCGTCTCCACGAGTTCGTCGGGCGCCACGGCCAGGCCCAGCATGCGCGCGACGCGCGGGTAGTAGACGCGGTCGAGCGCCGCCCAGTCCAGCTCATCGGGGAAGTGGGTGCGGAACACCGCCTCGGTCGGCTGCAACGACATGCCCTGGTACACCAGCGATCCGCCGCCCAGTCCCGCCGCGCACAGGGCCGTCATGTTCTCGCCGGGCACCGCTTCCACCAGGCCGGTGTACTTGTCGAAAGCGACCGGCCGGCCGAATAATTCGGGACTGGACCGATGCCACAGCATCCGCTTGTCCGGCGCGGTGGCAGTGGGGAACGTGGTGGCGTTCGGACCGGTCGGCCACCGCATACCGCGTTCGAGCAGCAGCACCGGCACCCCGGCTTCGGCGAGGCGCAGCGCGGTCACCCCGCCGCCGAATCCGGAGCCGATGACGATGACCCGATGCTCTTCCCGGGTGAGCTCGACCCGGTTGACCCGGGCGGCGATACCCGAGCCCGCGCGGGCGGCGGGCACGGTCGAGAACAGGGCGGCGGTGGCGGCGACTCCGGACAGCAGGGAGCGACGCGAGAACTCAGACATGGGACACCTGGGTGATCGACGAGAAGGGAACGGCGGCTATGACTCTCAGGCGAACGCGCAACCCGAGATCGGTGTGCCGTTGAGCCGGTCCATCAGATAGCCGATCGCATTGTTGGTGCCGAAACCGTCGATCAATTCCGGACCGAAATGATTGGGGATCGTCGCACCCGACAGGATCGGCGGCAATTCATTGGTGTGGAAGCTGACCGTCGCGCCCGCCGCGCACCAATCGCTCGCCAGCTGCTTGGCCTGACCGTACGGGACGGTGTCGTCATTGACGCCGCTGGTGATCAGCACCGGACTGGCCGGGGTCAGCGATCCGATCCGCTGCTGCCGCAGAATGTCCTGAATCGACGGGATTTCGCGCATGTGGTCGACCAGCGGACGCTGATCGACGGTGAAGGCGTTGGTGCGCAGGAACGGATGCAGCGCGATCACATCGCCGATACACGCGTTCGACAATTCATTGAGCAGGCCCTGCCCGGCGGCCGTCACCCGGGCATTGAATTCGGGTCGCAGGTTCGGGTACCGATCCAGGAAGCCGTTGAGCGCGAACCCGACCGCGCCACCGATCAGACTGCCTTCGATCCGGTCCAGGATGGCCGACAGATCCGCGGTCGGCGCGCCCGCCCAGGTGCCCTTCAGGTTCAGTTCCGGCGCATAGCTCGGCTGCATCTCCGCGGCGGCCGCACTCGCTCCGCCGCCTTGCGAGTAGCCCCAGAACGCGAGCGGCGTGTCCGCCCCGGTGCCCGCGAGCCGATTCGCCGCGCGAGCGGCGTCGAGCACGGCGTGCGCCTCCTCGATCCGATTCGCATAGGTGTGGATGCCGGGCGTGCCCATCCCGATGTAGTCGGTGACGAAGACCCGCGCGCCGAGCGCGTTCCACGCGAAAGCGGCCAGGACCTCCTGGTTCGCCGAGAAGGTCGGTGGGGTCAGACTCGCGTACATGCCGGTCGGGAAGGCCAGCGACAGCGCGCACTGGTCACCCTGTCCGACCGTGCCCGGCGCGATCAACACCGTCGGCCGCGGGCCCTGCCCCTGCCACGGGCGACTGGAATCGATGAACGTGCCGGTCACGGCGACGGGCGTGTCGTCCTGGGTGCGGGAGGTGTACATGACCCGCTGCGCCGCCAGTGGCCAGTTTCCGTCAGCGGCGGGCAGCGCCGGCAGCACGGACATGCCCTCGGTCTTGATCACCGCACCGGGTGCCGCATCGAATTGCTGTGGCGGGTAATAGAAGTCGTCGACCGGGTCGGCCGCGGCCGGTGTCACCGCGGCGCAGCTCGCGGCGACCGCGAGGGCCGCGACGGCGACTTTGACGAAGCTGATCGGCCGCCGGACGGTCGAGTACTGCTGACGAGGCATAGTGCTCTTTCTCCACGGAAGTCACGCCCCGAGTAACCGAGTTACTCGAGTAACGGCGTTACTGTAGCGGCATGGCCAAGGAGACGGAAGAGGCAATCCGGGCACGAATCCTGCTCGAGGTGACCGTCCTGCTCGAATCCGAAGGCCCCGACGCCGTCCAACTCCGCGAGATCGCACGCCGCGCCCGCGTCTCCCTCACCACCATCTACAAGTTCTTCCCCACCCGCGATGACCTGCTGGTTTCCGCCATCGAAGCCTGGATGGAAGCCAACACCTACCTCCCGATGGAACCCCCGCCGCCCGGCGAACCCCTCCGCGACGGCCTGCTCCGCGTCCTCGGCCACATCTTCGCCCCCTGGGAACGCCACCCCACCATGCTCGAGGCCTACCACCGCGCCCGCACCGGCCCCGCCCGCCACCGCCTCGACAACCACGGCCTCGACGCCGTCTTCCCCATCGCCGCCGCCGTCCTCGCCGGCGCCACCCCCCGCTACCTCGAAGACATCGCCGTCATCCTCGCCAACATGACCTTCTCCCTCCTCGGCCAATGCGCCGACGGCACCCTCCAGGTCTCCGAAGTCCTCCCCATCCTCGAACGAGCAGTCCACCGCCTCACCACCAACAACGAACCCGAAGCCCGCGAAGCCCTCCTCCGCCGCGAAGCCACCACCCCCTCCCCCCTCTCCCCCGACGTAGCCGCCCCCTTCATCCGCACCCCCACGGATTCCCCTGCGCCAGAACAACGCTGAGCCCTCCCCCCACCCTCCCCCCACACCCCGGCAAACCCCCTCCACACGCCGATAACCAGCCGATTTGGATGTTCAGGGGGGTAGTGGGGTAATCTCGTCGAGCACGAGCGAGAGCGAATGCAACGGGCTGTGGCGCAGCTTGGTAGCGCACCTGACTGGGGGTCAGGTGGTCGCAGGTTCAAATCCTGTCAGCCCGACAGAACAGCAGAGCCGGTCTTCGGACCGGCTCTGCTCGTATCTGGGTCGCTGTAGCTGACCGCCAATTGCTACGGCCGCTGAGAGCGAGGAGCCCCGATGGGGCTGCACCGCCAGCTCGTGGAAATCGCGGCCGGTATGGACGTGCCCGAAGGATTTCGCCCGGATGCGAAAGGCGACGTGCGGCCCCGCAACAACCTGAATACTGGAACATTATTCAGGAGATCGCATTTCAGGTCCGGCTCACGGACGCGACCCTCGCCACCACATCGGACGTGAAGATCGCGGGCACTGGCGAAAACGACAAAGCCGCGGATGTCGTGATCTTCCGCAACTCCACTGCTCGCAGAAGGTCCGCGGTAGCCACATGCGTGGTCTCGGTCGACCAACCCGGGTGAATTCTGCGAAAGCAACTACACCAGCAAAGGTTTCGCACGACCCAGGATGGATGCGGAAGCCCATCTAAGCGACCTGCGGAATCGTGGCTCGCGTACTACGCCGCCGAGTCTCTGAAGATGAAGAAGCGCCACCTCGGACTGCAGACGCTATCTGTCGTTTGAGTTCCTCGAACCGCGCACTGCGTGTAGGGACAGCGTAGAAGTGCGCGATCAGTTGCGGCGCAATTGTATTCGCACATGTCCCGGAGCGGGGAGAGCATGCTGGCTGCGGCGGGATTCTTTCAGTGGGTGGAGTTCCAGAACTGTGCCGCGGCGGCCGCCAGGACCGGAATCCCGATGGCGACCGTGCCCACGACTGCCCCGATCGCGGCCAGGGCGGCGCCGGTGACCAGGCAGCCGCCGATCGCACCCGGCAGGGCGAGCACGCCGATCGATACCACACCGCCGGTCACACCGCCGACGATGCCGCCCCCGATACAGCCCACGGCCAAACCGATGGCGCTACCCAGTAGCACACCGACGGCGGTCGCCGTCATCACCTCCTGGCTGAAGGTACCCAGCGAACCCGCGAAACCGTCCGGATGCGCCAGCTGATCGAGTTCGTTTCGAGTCTGCGCATTCACCGGTCGCACCGCGGCTGGGTCGGTGGCCGGGGTGAGCGTGACCTTCGTACCGTCGAGTTGGGCCGTGATCGGCAAGGTCGCGCCGTCCTTCCGATAGGCCAGCGGCAGGCTCGCGACGGTCGCGCCGCGGCTGTCCCGGAACAGCACATGCCCGTCATCGATGGCCAAGGCTCCGGCATCGACCTTCACCTCGACCGACTGGCCGACAACCGTTCCCTGGAACTGGAATTCGGGACTGGTCGAGGCAGGTGCGGCCAGCACCGTGCCAGCGGTCGATCCCAGCGCCGCGACAACCATCGCGGCGACCACTGCTGCGCTACGCACGCCCATCGGTGTCACACCCTCACAATCGGTACGAAACGGTTTCGTTTCGATGACTACCAACAACGTAGCACCGAACTTAACGAAACGAAATAGTTTCGATAAGTGACGAGGGCTACCGCTCAGTGACCGCCGCGCAGCACCGGCAACACCACCGCATCGACGAAGTCGCGCAGGTAGGCAGCATCGACCTCGCGGCCTTCGAGAATGAAGCGCGACCGCACCGCGCCCACCATCAGATGCTGCACGTATCGACCAGCCGGGTTCTCGGCGGCGACCTCCCCCCGCTCCACCGCCCTGGCCAGCATCAGATCGAGCGCCTCGGCGATCCGGTCGTCGGCCATGGCCGACCGCAGGGCCTCGGACAAAACCTCGTCCCGCCCGGCCGCATGTTCCATCGCCCGCATGAGATCGGCATCCCGCCGCGCCACTTCGGCCAGCCGATCGGCGAGCATCCGCAGATCCCCGCCGAGCGACCCGGTATCGATCTCCGCGCTGTCATCCCGCTTCATACTGCGCATGGCACAAGCCACCAGCTCGGGCTTCCCGCCCCATTGCCGATACAACGTCGCCTTGCTCGACTTCGTTTCCGCGGCAATCCGATCCATCGTCAGCGCCTCGTACCCGACCTCACTAACCAACGCGAGGACGGAGTCGAAAATCTCCTGCTCACGCCCAGCCGACAACCGGCTCCGCCGTGCCGTGGACCGCGCGCCTGCCGCTACCCGGGACAAGAATGGCCTTTCGATGAGGTGATGCCCCACCTTATCGAGACAACTTCCGTAACGGCGTCACCCTTCCGACCCAGGGGCTCGGGCGTCAGCCCCAGGAGCTGGTCGGCGGCGGGGCGGGTGCCGTGCAGGCGGGGTCGGAGGCGTCGAGGACGTTGACGACGGCGGGGCCGACGGTCACCTGTTCGTCGTAGCGGCCCTGGCCGATCAGCCACAGGGAGTGCGTGCCGCTGGTGGTCGGGGTCCAGCCGGCGGTCGCGTTCACCGGGCCCAGGGTCTGCGCGCTGCTGATGGCGACCGCGTTGTCCGGGTCCGGGCCGTCGGCGAAGTAATAGCTGTTGATGGCGGGCTGGATATCGGAGTCCAGCACGCTGAGGTCGTACGAGCCACCGACGCACTGGACGTTGCCGGAGACCGTCACGAACGAGTCGTTGTCGGGAGTAGCGACGGCGACGGCCGCGACACCCAGGCCGAGCCCGGCGCCGGCGACGATACCGAGGCCCCAGCGACCGACAGTGCAGCTATTCATTCCACCCCTCCTCACCTGCTGGTTCGACCGGCGATCGGCCAACTCTCAGCATGCACCATCGGACCGGCCGACGGTAGCCTCTTCAACCCAGACGACCCGTCGTTAGCAATCAGCAAGCAACCATCCGTTCACACGGGCGGGCGGCGGACACCCTTCCGGATGCCCGTTCGATCACGCTGCGTTCCACAGTTGTGCCGGTGGCGATAGGACCTCCCAATGAGGTGGCGGCCGAGCCCGCCCGGACCGACATACTTCGACTCGAAAGCTCGTGCCAGACAATTCGATTCGACGCAGTTGGGACAGGAAACATGACCGAGACGTCCTTCTTCGACCGCGCCTTCGCGCCGTTCGTGCCGTTCGCCAGCCAGGACCCCGATTACGCCAAGCTCGCCGAGATCGCCAATGCGGCGGTGCCTTTCGGGGTCTTCGCCGGTGTGCGGGTGACCGAGCTCGACTCCGATCACGCGCTGGCGGTGGTGCCGGACAATCCGGACCTGCGTAACCATGTGAAGACCGTGCACGCGGCGGCCCTCTACTTGGCCGCGGACATCGCCTGCGCGGTGGCCTTCGTCGGGGCGGCCGCCCCGGACCTCGGTGAGGTCGAGTGGATGGTGGTGCGGGATTCGCACGCCGCGTTCTTCAAGCCCGCGATCGGGCGTATCCGGGCCGTGGGCTCGGTGGATCCGCGCGATATCCGGGTCATCGCCGAGCGCGCCGACGCGGGCAAGTTCGACGTGGACACCCGGGCCCTGCTGTTCGACGACAAGGACGTCCTCGTCGGCAAGGTCACCTTCCAGTACGTCGCCAAGCTCGCCGCCCCCGCGGCCGCCTGATCGGAGCGAGCACATGTCCACACCCGGTAATGCCCCGGTCGCCGGAGCGAAGCGACCGTCGGAGTTCGCCACCCTCGAGGCGTTGACCGTCACCGTCCCCGAATCCGATGTCACCGCGGCGGCCTCGTTCGTGGTGCGGGTGCTTCCGGCCACCGACGCGGCCGCGCCCGTGCTGCTGATCCTGCCCGCGATCGCCATGAAGGCGAAGTTCTATCTGCCCCTGGCGAAATCCCTGCACGCCGCCGGCTTGTCCGCGGCCACGGTGGATCTGCGTGCCCAGGGTGAGAGCACCCCGCCGCTCGGCGAGGCCGGGAACTATGGCTATCGGCAGCTGCTCGAGGCGGATCTGCCCGCGATTCTCGACGCGGTGGCCGAGCGCTTCCCGGACGCCCCGATCCATCTGGTCGGGCACAGCCTCGGCGGTCAGCTGGCGCTGCTGTACGGCGCGGCGCATCCGGAACGGCTCGCCGGGGTGATCACCATCGCCACCGGTGTCGTGTTCTGGCGCGCGTTCGAGCTGAAGCGCTGGGCGTCGGTGCTGTACGGCAGCCAGTACGTCGGCGTGGTGTCGCGATTGCGCGGTGTGTGGCCAGGCAGCAAGGTCATGGGTGGGCCGATGGCGGGCGGCGTCATGGTCGACTGGTCCTGGCATGCGCTGACCGGGCGCTACCAGCCCGCCGGATCGACGGTGAACTACGATCGCCTGCTCGGTGTTTCGCCATTGCGCACACTGATGGTGTCCTTCGACTCCGATCCGCTGGGTCCCCGGTCGACCGTGGACCACCTGGCCCGGCGGTTGAAGCGGGCCGAGCTGACCCGCTGGCATTTGGAACCGGGCTCGGGCATCGAGAACCTGGACCACTTCGCCTGGATCAAGGACAGCCCGGAACTCGGCGCGCGCTTCGCCGAGTGGGTGCGGGAGGGCCGGTAGGGTTCCCTCGACCTTCCGGCCCACAGACGTGCGGCTCGCCCCGATGCGGAGGCGAGCCGGACGTTGTCGGTTGCCGGGCAGGCGTTATGAGCCGAGTGTGGCGACCATGGCGGTGTCGTGGCGGACCTCGCGGAACCGGTTGTGGTCGATCAGGCCGTCGACGAACTCGGCCGTCGTCGCGACGGCGGGCCCGCCCAGGCGGAGTTCGGCCAGCGCCCGGCGCATGCGCGCGATGGCGGTGACCCGATCGGGGGCCCACACGATGAGCTTCGCGAGCAGCGAATCATAGAGCGCGGGAACGCGATAGCCGAGGCGGGCGTGGCTGTCGACCCGCACGAAAGGCCCGCCGGGTAGGTCGCATTCGGTCAGCTCGCCCGGGGTGGGCGCGAAGTCGCGGGCCGGGTCCTCGGCATTGATCCGGCATTCCAGCGCGACGCCGTGCGGCTCGATGTCGTCCTGGGCGTAGCCGAGCTCCTCCCCGGCGGCGATGCGGATCTGCTCGTGCACCAGGTCGATGCCGGTCACCATCTCGGTGACCGGATGCTCCACCTGCAGTCGGCAATTCACCTCCATGAAGTAGAAGCGGTGGTCGCGCGGATCGAGCAGGAACTCGAAGGTGCCCGCGCCGACGTAGCCGGCGGCCGCCGCGCCGCGTACGGCCATCGCGCCCATGTCGGCGAGCACCTCGGCGGGAACGCCGGGCGCGGGTGATTCCTCCACCAGCTTCTGGTGGCGGCGCTGCAGTGAGCAGTCGCGCGCGCCCAGGTGCACCACGGTGCCGTACCGGTCGGCCAGGATCTGAATCTCCACGTGCCGAGCCGATTCCAGATAGCGCTCGACATACAGCCGCCCGTCGCCGAAGACGGCGAGGGCGGTGGCGCGGGTGCGGGCGAAGGCCGCGGGGAATTCGGCGGGATCGCGCACCACGGCCATGCCTCGACCGCCGCCGCCCGCGACCGCCTTCACGATGACCGGGTAGCCGATCTCGCCGGCGAACGCGGCGGCGGCCTCCGGATCGGTGATCGGGTCGCGGCTGCCGGGCAGCAGCGGCAGGCCGGCGTCCAGTATGGTGGCGCGGGCGCGGGCCTTGTCGCCGAGTTCGGCCATCACCTTCGGCGGGCAGCCGATGAAGGTGATGCCCTCGGCCGCACAGACTTCGGCGAAGTCGGGGTCCTCGGAGAGGAAACCGTAGCCGGGATGGACGGCGTCCGCGCCGGACATGCGGGCCGCCTCGATGATCGCCGGAATGTGCAGGTAGCTGGACTTGGCCGGTCCGGCCCCGATGCGGATGGCCTGATCGGCGAAGCGCACGACGGCGCTGTCGGCGTCGGCTTCGGTATAGACCGCGATCGAGCGCAGGCCCAGTTCGCGGCAGGTGCGGGCGACGCGCAACGCGATCTCGCCGCGGTTGGCGATGAGGACCGACGTGATCATCGTCCGGCCTCGCGCAGCAGCAACAGGGGCGCTCCGAATTCGACGGCGGTGGCGTCGGGCACGAGGATTCGCTCCACCACTCCGGCGCGCTCGGCCTGGATCGGGACCATGAGCTTCATCGCCTCGATGATGCCGATCTGCTGGCCGGGCGTGACGGTCGCCCCGACGGTGACGAACGGGTCCGCGCCCGGTTCGGGGGCGTGGTAGAAGACGCCGACCATCGACGCGGTCAGCGGGAAGGTGGCCGAATCACCGTTCGCCTCGGCGGATTCGGCCAGGACGGCGACCGGAGCGGGGCTCGGCTCGGTGCGCGCGGCGTTGCCGTTCGACGCGGCGGCGATCGGCTCCCCGGCCCCCACGCCCGGTCCGGCCGGTCGCTCGGGCCAGGTCACCTCCATCTGGAACTCCCCGGCCGCGACCCTGATCGAGAGCGGTGGCCGGTCGGCGCGCGCGGCGACCGCGAGCACGCTGTCGGCCAGCACGGAGACGGTGCCGGCGGGGTCGAGGATCGGTGGGGTCATCACACATCCCTTTCCAGGAAACGAGGCTGCTCGTCCGGGAGGTCGGCGAGCACGGCGCTCTGGGCGCCGAAACGGCGGAATCGCGCGTGGCGCGCGGTGATCAGGGTCATCTGGTCCTGCGGCAGCAGGGCGTCGAGGCATTCGACGACGCCCGAGCGCAGCGCCTCGGCGGCGGCGAGCAGGTTGGTCTCCGCGCCCGCGCCGGGCTCCTCGATCACCCCGTCGATGACGCCCAGTTCCAGCAGCGATCGCGCGTCCACGCGCAGCGCGACGGCGGCACGGGGCGCCTCGGCGGGGGTCTTCCACAGGATCGACGCGCAGCCTTCGGCGCTGATCACCGAGTAGACGGCGTTGGCGGACATGAGCACTCGATCGGCGACGGCCAGGGCGAGCGCGCCGCCGCTGCCGCCCTCGCCGGTGACGACCGCGACCACCGGAATCGGCAGGCTCGCCATCAGCCGCAGATTCTCGGCGATGGCCACCGCCTGGGCCTGCTCCTCGGCCTCGATGCCCGGGTACGCGCCCGCGGTGTCGATCAGGGTGAGCACGGGCAGTCCGAGTTTGGCCGCGAGCCGCATGACGCGGGCGGCCTTGCGGTAGCCGGAGGGGTTGGGCATGCCGAAGTTGCGTTTCGCCAGTTCGCCTGTGCTGCGGCCCTTCTGGGTGCCGATCAGCACGAGCGGAATCCCGGCCAGGCGGCCGAGTCCGGCCACGATCGCCGGGCAGTCGGCGGCGGCCCGGTCGCCGTGCAGTTCCACGAAGTCGTCGACGACCAGCGAGATGTAGTCGAGGGTGGTGGGGCGGCCGAAGCGGCGCGCGGCGCGCACGCACTCCCAGGCGTCACGCTCGGGCAGGAGCGCACTGTCGGTGACCAGTCCCCCGGTGCGGGATTCGCCACGCGCCGCGGTCCGCGGGCGCCGCGCGGCGGCCGACAGCAGCCGGGTCAGGGTCGCGGGCAGTTCGGCGCGGGCCGTGATCATGTCCACGACACCGTGTTCGAGGAGGAATTCGGCGGTCTGGAATTCCGGCGGGAGACTCTGGCCGATGGTCTGCTCGATCACCCGGCGACCCGCGAAGCCCAGTCGCGCACCGGGTTCGGCGATGATCACGTCGGGCAGGGTGGCGAAGGAGGCCGCGACGCCGCCGAAGGTCGGGTCGGTGATCAGGCCGAGGGTCAGGATGCCCGCCTCGTCCAGCTGCCCGAGGGCCTGGCTGGTCTTGGCCATCTGCATGAGCGCGAGGATGCCCTCCTGCATGCGGGCCCCGCCGGACGCCGTCACCAAGATCAGCGGAGTGCGTTCGGCCAGTGCGATTTCCGCCGCCCGGGTGATGGCCTCCCCCACGGCGGTGCCCAGGCTGCCGCCGAGGAAGCGGAAGTCCATGACCGCCAGGATGGCGGCGAAGCCACCGATCTCGCCGCGCGCGCAGACCACCGCCTCGGCCGACCCGGTGTGCTCCTGGGCCGCGCGCAGCCGCTGCGGGTACGGCTTCGTATCGGTGAAGCCCAGCGGATCGGTGTCGGTGACGGCCAGTTCCAGCACTCGTACCGAGCCGGTGTCGCACAGCGTGGCCAGGCGTTCACCGGCGGTCAGCGGGCCGTGCCAGCCGCAGGCCGGGCACACCTGGGCAGCGAGTTCGAAACGCTTGCGGTACAGCATCTGTCCGCAACCGCCGCACAGCACCCAGTCGTTCGGTGCGGTGGGCGGCCGGTCGGACTGGACGACGGTCATGATCATCCCTCCAGTGGCGTGGGCAGATACGTGCAGGCCGCGGCCGGCAGCCGGGCGCCGGCCTGCCGCAGCGCCGCCACCCGCGCGGTGACC
>NZ_JBSGCY010000090.1:0-28028 GCF_053602115.1 Nocardia sp. NPDC004582
GGCGGGGGCGGGCGCGGCGGTGGGCGCGGCGGCCGGGGTGGCCGGTTCGCGGGTGGCGTTGCTCGCGTTGTCGGGCTGATCCGAACATCCGGTCAGCAGGGTCACCACGGTCACACCCGCGAGGGCTGAACCGATCCAGCCGCGACGGCGCATGCAGCGAACTCCTTACTGACCGAACTGACCGACGAAATCATGCGTGCTCCCTAATCTGACCATGTCCCGGGTTGCGAGCGTGTGACCGGGGGTCCGCGTGCCGATCTCGGGCGTGCATCGGGTGCCGACTTGCATGATGTGACATGGGGTTTCGGTGGCGGTGTCGGGCATGCGGTTACCGTGGAAAGCAAAAGCGGTCTGTATCAGGGAGATCTGTTGGTTGCCGACCACAGTGCGGGGTTCACCGTCGAGGACGTGACCGTCGGGCGCTACGCGCACGGCTTCGGTGTCACCGCCGACGGGCGGTCCTTCGCCTTCCGAACCCATCGATCCACCCTCACCGTGGAGATCTACCGCCCCGGCGTCACCACCGCGGTGCCGGCGCCGGAGGATGTCGAGTCGATCGCGGTGGCCCCGGTCACCGACATCGATCTCGACGACGAACGCAGCGTGGTGGCCCTGGTCCGCGACCTGATCCCGCAGGCCGTGCCGGTCCCGGCGGCCCAGCCGCGCGAGGCGACCACGGTGCGTGCGCTGCTGGGCCGGTTGGGTGCGGTGATCGAGGGCCGCTGACCCGCTGTCTGTGACACGGAGATCACTTCCGGGCGCGGGGCGTGCCAAACTAGCGGCACACAACCGCAGTTCGAACTCCCGAGGATGTTGATGCGACTTCGACGACCGGCCGCCACCGCGCTGCTGCTGACCGTGCTGGGCGCATCGCTCGCCGCGTGCGGCGGCTCCGACGACGAATCGAAGGTCGCCGCCGCGCGGTCCTCGGCGTACGCGGCGTTGAGTTCGTCCTCGCAGGCCGCCGCCGCGCAGACCAGCGCCAACCGGCCCTCGATCCCGAGCGCCGCGGAGCTGGACTCGCAGATCAAACGGGCACTGGACCCGAACCTGCCCGACAGCGAACGCACCGCGTTGATCGAGGACGGGGAGGCGTTCAAGGACGCGATCCCCGACATGTACAAGGCGCTCGCGGACAATCCGCGCGCGGTGTACGGGGTCAAGGACCCGGTGTTCGACAACCATGACGGCACGCTGACCGCGACGCTGAGCCTGGACAAGGACGGCACCGGCACGAACGTGCGCACCACGGTGGTGCATTTCGTGGCCAAGGACGGGCATTGGAAGATCTCGCGCACCGATCTGTGCGGGATTCTGCGGTCGGCCGATTACAAGACCGCGGCCTGCGGCTGATGCTCGAGGCCGGATCCCTGCGGTGGGGGCGTCTGATCCACCGCTTCCGGTTCCTGGTGTTCGCCGGGTTCGGCCTGGTCGTGCTGGCGTCGGGGTTCTACGGGCGCGATCTGGGTGATCATCTGACCCAGGAGGGCTGGTTCGACGAATCCAGTCAGTCGGTGGCGGCCTCGAAGCTGGCCGATGCCACCTTCGGCCGCGACACCGACGCCGACCTGATCGCCATCTACACCGCCCCGGCGGGGCTGACCGTCGACGACGAGCCGGTGCGCTCGGCGGTGGCGGCGGAGTTGACGCGGTTGCGCACCGAGCACGCCGACCGCATCCTCAAGATCGATTCGTATTGGGACGGCGCGCTGATGGGCCAGTTCGCCGACGCCGCACGCACCCACGCCTTCGCCAGTATCGGGTTGCGCGGTGACGGCGGCACCGACACCGTCGACAACTACCTGGCCATCAAGAACGAATTCCATGCCGGGACAACCGGTTCCGGGCCGGGCGGCACCACCGTGCAGCTGGCGGGCCTGCAACCGGTGGTGGAGGGCATCAATACCGGTATGCAGCGCGATATCGAGCGCGCGGAGCTGATCGCGCTGCCGCTGGTGGCGATCCTGCTGTATTTCGTGTTCGGCGGCGTGGTGGGGGCGCTGCTGCCGGTGCTGATCGGCGGCATGACCATCCTGGGCAGCCAGGGCGTCATGCGGCTGCTGACCAATCATCTGCAGGTCAATGTGTTCGCCTCGGCGGTGGTGACGCTGGTGAGCCTGGGGTTGGCCATCGACTACGGGTTGTTCGCGGTGACCCGGTTCCGCGAGGAGCTTGCCGCGGGGCGCAGCGTGGAGGAGGCGACCGCGCGCACTATCGCCACCGCGGGGCGCACAGTGTTGTTCTCGGCGGCGATCATCGCGGTGAGCCTGGGCGCGTTGTTCATCTACCCGAACGGGGTGCTGCGCTCGGTGCCGTTGGGCGGCATCTCCTCGGTGCTGCTGGCGGCGGTGCTGTCGGTGACGGCGTTGCCGGCGGTGTTGTCCATCGTGGGGCCGCGCATCGACCTGTGGGGCTGGCATCGGCTGGCCAGTATCCGCACCGCCGAGCAGATCGATCGCGGATTCTTCTCGCGGCTGGCGGTTTTCGCGATGCGCAAGCCGTGGCTGGTGATCGTGCCGGTGGTGATGATGCTGCTGGCGTTGATCCTGCCGTTCCGCAGCATCGAGTTCGGGGGTTTGAGCGAGCGGTATCTGGCCGCCGACAATCCGGCGCGGGTGGCGCAGCAGGACTTCGATCGGCTGTTCCCGCATTTCCGCACCGAACCGCTGAAACTGGTGGTGGTGGGCGCGAATCCGCAGCAGCTGTCCGATCTGCGCTACGAGGCCAACCAGCTGGTCGGTCCGCGGATGACGGGTCCGTTCGATCCGGCCGCGCCGACCAAGGATCAGGTGACGGTGCTGGCCAGCGGCCTGTCCGACAAACGCGACGCCGACTCGGTGATCGCGGCGCTGCGCTCGATCCCGGCGCCCGACGGGGTGGCGGTGATGGTGGCGGGTGTGCCCGCGCTGGAGCGCGACAGCATCCAGGGCCTGATCAAGGGCCTGCCGCTGCTGGTGCTGATCCTGGTCGCGGCGGCGATCGCGTTGATGTACGCGGCGTTCCGGTCGCTGGTGCTGGCGATCAAGGCGGTGGTGATGAGCGCGCTCAGCCTGGGCGCGACCCTGGGTGTGCTGACCTGGATCTTCGTCGAGGGACACGGGGCGGGACTGTTCGACTTCACGCCGGGCCCGCTGATGTTCGCGGTACTGGTGCTGATCGTGACGGTGCTGTTCGGCCTGTCCACCGACTACGAGGTGTTCCTGCAATCCCGCATGGCCGAGGCACGGGCGGCGGGAGCCGACGCGCCCGAGGCGATCCGCTACGGCATCGCCCACACCGGTGGGGTGATCACCTCGGCGGCGGCGATCCTGATCGTGGTGACCGGGGCGTTCGGGTTCTCGGATCTGGTGCTGATGAAATACATTGCCTACGGCATGATCGCGGCATTGGTGTTGGACGCCACCGTGATTCGCATGCTGTTGACTCCTGCGGTGTTGAGGTTGGTCTGGCGATGAGCGTGCTCAAAGGCGCGAACCTGCTGTTGATGTTCCTGCTGGAACTGGGGGTGCTGGCCGCCGGCGCGTGGTGGGGGTTCACCCTGTCCGCGCCGGTGGCGGTGCGCATCGTGGCGGGGCTGGCGGTCCCGGCGGTGTTCATCGTGGTGTGGGCGCTGTTCGGTGCGGCCAAGGACGCGCGGTTCCCGCAAACCGGATGGCGGCGAATCGCATTGGAAGTCGTGTGGTTCGGCGCGGCCGCGGTGCTGCTGGGCCTGGCGTGGACGCCGGTGGCCGGGATCGTGTTCTTCGCGATCTGGCTGGCCAACGGCGTCCTGCGGCTGGTGTGGGGCCAACAGCAGCTCTGACCGACCCCCGGGTGCTCAGCCGCGCACGGGCAGCACCAGTTGCGCGCCGGTGACCGGGTGGTCGAACACGTCGACCGGATGCTGGTAGACGCGGGTGAGCAGTTCGGCGGTGAGGATCTCCCGCGGCGGGCCGTCGGCGGCGATGCGTCCAGCATCGAGCACCGCGACACGGTCGGCGTAGGCCGCGGCGACACCGAGATCGTGCAGCACGACCACGACCGCCGCGCCCGCGGTGGCGCGGTCGCGGGCCAGGCGCAGCACCTGTTCCTGGTGGCCGAGATCGAGTGCGGCGGTCGGTTCGTCGAGCAGCAGCGTCGCGGTGTCCTGGGCCAGCACGCGCGCCAGCGCGACGCGGGCGCGTTCACCACCGGACAGGGCCGGGAACGGGCGCGCGGCGAAACGTTCGACGTCGGTGGCCGCCATGGCCGCGGCGATGGCGCGCTCATCGTCGGCCTGGCGCGGGGTGCGCGCCCACGGGGAACGACCCATGGCGACGACCTCACGGGCGCTGAACGGGAATCCGACGGTGTGCGACTGCGGCAGCACCGCGCGCCGGCGCGCCATGTCCAGATGCGTCCAGTGGGTGAGGGCGTGCCCGTCGAGTTCGACGCTGCCGCCGCTCAATTCGAGCTCCCCGGCCAGGGCGGCCAGCAGCGTCGACTTGCCCGCGCCGTTGGGGCCGACCAGCGCCACGATCTGCCCGGCGACGACATCGAAGTCGATGCCGTCGAGCACGGTGCGTTCGCCGCGTCGGGCGCTGACCTTGCGGGCGCGCAGGGTCGCCGCACCCGGTTCGGGGCTCTCCGGCAGGGCGGGGGTGCGCCCGAAAATCGTTGTCAGCTCGCGTAGGCCGCTCATGCCCAGCCTCCCGATCGTGAGCGGGTGCGGCGCAGCAGCCAGAAGAAGAACGGCCCGCCGACCAGTGAGGTGATCATGCCCAGCGGCAGATCCGCATTGTGGACCAGGGCGCGGGCGCCGATGTCGGCGGCCACCAGCACCACCGCGCCGACGATGGCCGACAGCGGGATCAGCACCCGGTGTCCGGGCCCGACCAGCATGCGCACCAGGTGCGGCACGATCAGACCGACGAACAAGATGATGCCGGTGAACGCGACCCCGGCGGTGGCGAGCACCGCGACCACGACGATCACGTTGCGCCGCAACCGTTCCACGTCCACGCCCAGATGCCGGGCCGCCGATTCACCCAATGCCAGCAGGTCCAGGCGCGGGGCCATCCAGATGGCGGCGCCCAGCCCGAGCAGTGTCAGCGGCCACACCACGTTCACCGACTGCCAGGTGGCGCCGTTGAGACTGCCCATCTGCCAGAACACGATCTGATCGCGGGCCGCGGGCGAGGCGGAGAACAGCAGGAACGAAATCAGGCCGCCGGCAAAGGCATTGATCGCGACACCGGTCAGCACCAGGGTCACCACTTCGGTGCGGCCGTTGGAGCGGGCCAGCAGATACACCAGCAGGGTCGTGACGAGCCCGGCGGCGAACGCGCCCGCCGCGACCGACCAGGCCGCCACGAACGCGCCGCCGACCACGATGACGGTGCCCGCCCCGACCGCCGCGCCCGCGGACACGCCGATCACACCGGGTTCGGCGAGCGGATTGGCGAACACGCCCTGCAGCAGGGCGCCGGCGGTGGCCAGGGCCGCGCCGACGAGCATGCCGAGCACGACGCGCGGGAACCGCACCTCCCACAGCGTCACGTACCCGGCCGGGTGCGCGGGCATGGGACCCCAGTCCAGGCCGATGCGGTGCAGGAACGCGCCCGCGACCTCACCGGGGCTGGTGGGCACCTGGCCGATGGCCGCGGAGATCAGCGCCAGCACCACCAGCGCGGCCAGCGCGCCGGCGAAGATCACCGCGGTGCGCGACCACGTGCGGCGCGCGGTGGGCAGCACCTCGACCGCCGACTCCTGGTCGGTGGCCGCCACCGCGGGATGCGCGGAGTCCTCGGGTCCGCCGTGGCCCGCGTCGCCGGGGCTGCCGTGCCCGGGTTGGCCGGGGCCGAGCACGGTGGCGGCGCCGTTGCGGGCGGCCGGGGTGCGTTCGTCGTGTTCGTCGCGGGGTGAATCCATGTGGGGGCCTTGGTTGTCGGCCGCGCCGGGGCGCTGGCTCATGCGGCGGCGGGGCCGTAGACGGCCTTCACCAGGGCCGAGAGCACGCGCCCGGTGTTGGGGCCGAAGGACAGCAGGACGGCGTCGGACATGTCGATGACGCGGCGGTCGCGTCCGGCGGGGGTCTGGGCGATGCCGGGGACCTTCTCGAGGCCGTCGACGCCGCCGACCGAGGCCAGCCCGTCGCTCATGAGCAGCAGTGCGTCGGGGGCGGCGGCGATCATGGCTTCGCTGGTGATGGGCAGGAAGTCCTTGGTGATGCCCGAGGCGGTGCCGGCGTCGATGCCGCCGATGGCGGTGATCAGCGAGTCGGCGCCGGAACCGGGTCCGGCGATCATGGTGATGGCGGCGCTGCGCAGGTACAGGAACGCGATCTTGGGTTTGGTGTCCTGGTGCGGCACCGAGGCGATGGCGGCGTCGATCTCGGTGCGGGTGCGCTGGCCCAGCGCCGTGCCCGCGGCGGGCACGCCGAGGGCGGCGCCGACGGCCTCGATCTGCGGGACGACCCCGGCCATGGTGCGTTCGGTGTCGAAGTAGACCACGGTGATGCCCAGCGCGCGCAGCTGGTCGCGCAGCGCGGGGGTGACGGTGGTGGTGTCGGTGAGGAACACCGTGGGCCGCAGTGCCGCAACGGCTTCCACGCTCAGGGTGCCGCTGCCCGAGGACACGGTGGGCAGGTCGCGCACGGCGGGGAACGCCGCGGAGTTGGAGCGCCCGATCAGTTTCGAGCGCAGTCCGAGCGCGACGACGGTTTGGGCGAGGGTGCCGTAGCGGTCGGCGGCGATGATGCGGGAGGTGTCGGTGACGGTGACCTGGGTGCCGTCGAAGGAGGTGACCGTGACCGGCAGCGTCGCAGCGGGTTCGGGGCCGAGCGTGACGGGGTCGAGGTCACCGATCTCGGCGGTGACCGGTCCGCGCCCGCCGCTGCTCGTGGTGCCCGAGCCGCAGGCGGTGACCCCGGCGACGAGACCGGCACCGAGCAGCAGGATCATCAGCGTGCGGGCGGCGGTGCGGGCATTCACGAGACACCTCATGCAGGCAAGGCTAGCCTGGCTCATTCTGTGCGTGCGCTCACGTCTCCCAGGGCCGCGGCGATGGCGCGGGGCAATTCGAGGGTCTCGGCGGCCAGGATGCCGGTGAGCTGCCCGATGTCGCGGGCCCCGACCAGCATCGACGCGACCGCGGGCTGATCGCGGATCCAGGCCAGCGCCACCGCCAGCGGTGAGGTCCCCAGCCCGTCGGCGGCGGTGACGACCGCGTCGACCACCCGCACGGCGCGGTCGTCGAGATGGGCGGTGATCTCGGCGGCGGTCGACTCGTCGGCGCCGCGGGAATCGGCGGGCACCCCGTCGCGGTATTTGCCGGTGAGGATCCCCCCGGCCAGCGGCGCGGTGGCGATGACGCCGATGCCGTGATGCTGTGCGGCGGGCACGAATTCGTGTTCCACGCCGCGCGCCAGCAGCGAGTAGGGGGTTTGGGCGGCGGTCAGCGGCGCGGCGGTGGCGAGGGTGGCCAGCTGCCAGCCGTCGTAGCCGCGCGCCCCGGCGTAGCGCACCCGTCCCGAGCGCACCGCCCACGACAGGGTGTCGGCGATCTCCTCGAGCGGGGTGTGCGGGTCCCAGGCGGCGACGGTCCACAGATCGAGGTGGTCGGTGCCGAGCTGGGCGAGGGTGTGGTCGAGCTGGCGGCGCATGGTGCGCCGGGAAGCGTCCACGGTCCAGCGCACCGCGGCGGGCGCGTCGGCGGGGGCGTCGCTGAGTGTCGGTGTGTATCCGGCACTTCCGGACAGCACCAGGTCCGCGCGCCCGACTTCGGCGATCAGCTCGCCGAGGATGTGCTGGGCGGCGCCGTCACCGTAGGCCGGGGAGGTGTCGACGAGGTTGCCGCCGGCTTCGACGAAGGCCAGCAGCTGGGCCGCGGCGTCCTCGGCGTCGGTTTCCCTGCCCCAGGTGTGGGTGGCCAGCCCGAGCCTCGACACCCGCAGTCCGCTGCGGCCGACCGTCCGTTGTTGCATCACCGCGCTTGCCCTTTCGTCACAGCCGTCAGCCTAGGCGCACCGGCGGCCCGCGCCCGGCTACGGCCCGCGCCGAGCGCGGCGAATTCCGGCGCGCGCGAGCGCGAAACCCGATTTCACCCGGGGGTAGCGGGTCCGCCATCGCGGCCCGGTAGGGTCGCAGCGTTGCGGCGGGGCGCGAACGCCGCGCCGGTGGCGGCCCGGGGCGTCGAAATGCTCACCGGGAGCTGATGATTCGGGACTGGAGGCTGCGTGGGCGAGTCGATGACGTGGGTGCAGGCGCTGGTGCTGGGCCTGGTGCAGGGTCTGACGGAATTTCTGCCGATCTCTTCCTCGGCGCATCTGCGGATCGTCTCGGCGGTGTTCTTCGGCGATGACGCGGGCGCGTCGTTCACCGCGGTCACCCAGCTGGGCACCGAGGCGGCGGTGCTGGTGTACTTCGCCAAGGACATCTGGCGGATCCTGGTGGCCTGGTGCACCACGGTGTGGATGAAGGTCGCTGGGCGCCAACGTGATTCGGTGCCGCTGCACGAGCGTGCCACCACCCAGCTGCCGGTGCTGACCGAGGACGGGTCCTTCGCCTACGGCCCCGACCCCGACACCCAGCGCGAATTGGACTACCGCATCGGCTGGTATGTGATCATCGCCACCATCCCGATCGGGGTGCTGGGTCTGCTGTTCAAGGACCAGATCCGCACCGGCGCACGGAATCTGTGGCTGATCTCGATCATGCTGATCGTGTTCGCGCTGGTGATCGCGGCGGCGGAGTACTACTCGGGCAAGACCTACGGGCGCGCGCGCCGCCCGATCGAGTTGCTCACCACCCGCGACGGCCTGATCATGGGCCTGGCCCAGTGCCTGGCCCTCATCCCGGGCGTGTCGCGGTCGGGCGCCACGAGCTCGGCGGGCCTGTTCTGCGGTCTGACTCGTGAGGCGGCGGTGCGGTTCTCGTTCCTGCTGGCCATTCCCGCGGTGCTGGCCTCGGGCCTGTTCAGCCTCCCCGATGCTTTCGAACCCGCCGGTGAGGGCCTCAACGCGTCGGGCCCGCAGCTGCTGGTGGCCACGGTGCTGTCGTTCGCGGTCGGGTACGCCTCGGTGGCGTGGCTGTTGAAGTTCGTGGCCCGCCATTCCCTGGACTGGTTCGTGGGCTACCGCATCGTGCTGGGGTTGACGGTGATCGCGCTGCTGGCGACCGGCGTCGTGTCGGCCACCTAGTCGGTAGGCTGTCCCGGTGACGGTGATCCTGTTGCGGCACGGCGTGTCCACGTCGAACATTGCCCGCACCCTGGCCGGGCGCAGCGCCGGCGTCGATCTGACCGATCGTGGCCGTGAGCAGGCCGCGGGCCTGGTCGCGCGGCTCGGATCGCTGCCGATCGAGCACATCGTGTGCTCGCCGCTGCTGCGCTGCCAGCGCACCGTCGCCCCCCTGGCCGACAAACTGGGTCTCGAGGCCGACCCCGACGAGCGGCTGCTCGAGGTCGACTACGGCGACTGGACGGGCAAGGCGCTGGCCGACCTGGTCACCGAGCCGTTGTGGAAGGTGGTGCAGCGGCAGGCGTCGGCGGCGCGGTTCCCCTCGGGGGAGTCGCTGGCGGAGGTGCAGTTCCGTGCCGTGTCCGCTGTGCGCGAACGGGATCGGCAGTTGGCCGAGCGGCATGGTAGCGATGTGTTGTGGATTGCGTGCACGCACGGCGATGTCATCAAGTCGGTGCTGGCCGACGCGTTCGGTCTTCACCTCGACGGCTTCCAGCGGATCGTGGTCGAACCGGCCTCGATCAGCGTCGTCCGCTACACCCCGGCGGCCCCCTATGTGTGGCGGGTCAATGACACGGGTACCGATCTGTCGGGGTTGGCGGCGATTTCACCGCGAACTGGCGGCGAATCGCGCTCGGGGCCGGTTCCCGGCGGAGAAACGGGTACCACCGACAGTACGGATAATGGGGCTGGCGAACGCCCCGATTCATCAGTGTGAGTGAACCGAATGGAGGTGCAATGGGCCGGGCAATCCATATCTTCCGCACCCCCGATCGTTTCGTCGCCGGCACCGTCGGCGAGCCGGGCGACCGCGCGTTCTACCTGCAGGCGGTGCAGGAGCCGCGGGTGATCAGCGTGCTGCTCGAGAAGCAGCAGGTGAAGGTGCTGGCCGATCGGATGGGTCTGCTGCTCGACGAGGTGCAACGGCGCTTCGGGACCTCGGTGCCCCCGCAGGCCGCCGACGTGGCCGACACCGCGCCGCTGCTGACCCCGATCGACGCCGAATTCCGGGTCGGCACCATGGGTTTGGGCTGGGACGCCGACGCCGGCGCGGTGGTGGTGGAGCTGTTGGCGATCACCGAGACCGAGGTCGACGAATCGGTGGTGCTCGACGACACCGAGGAGGGTCCCGACGCGGTGCGGGTGTTTCTGACCCCGGTGCAGGCGCGCGAGTTCGCGCTGCGCTCGGCGCGGGTGATCGCGGCGGGCCGCCCGCCGTGCCCGCTGTGCGGGGAGCCGCTGTCCACGGCCGGGCACATGTGTGTGCGCACCAACGGCTACAAGCGCGGTGACATCTTCGGCGCCACCGATGCCGACGACGACGCCGACACCGAGGACTGATCCGGTGACGGCCCCGGACAGCCCCGCGGCGGACCGGTCCTGGCGGACCGCCGAGTTGACGGTGATCGGTCAGGTCACCACCGCCAGCAATGTCACCCTGGTGTGCGAGGCGGGCGAGAGCGGGCAGCGGGTGGTGTACAAGCCCGAGCGCGGGGAGCGGCCGTTGTGGGACTTCCCCGACGGCACCCTGGCCGGGCGGGAGGTGGCCTCGTATCTGGTGTCGCAGGCGCTGGGGTGGGGCGTGATCCCGGAAACGGTGTTGCGGGAGGGGCCTTTCGGGCCGGGCATGGTGCAGCGCTGGATCGACACCGCCGAGGACGAGCCGAGCCCGGGCCTGGTGGATCTGTGCCCGGTGGGCGCGATCCCCGACGGGTATCGGGAGGTGCTGCGGGCGTTGGATCCGGGCGGGCATCCGGTGTCGCTGGTGCACGCCGACGACGAGCGGCTGCTGCGCATGGCGGTGCTCGATGTGCTGATCAACAATGCCGACCGCAAGGGCGGGCACGCCCTGGCGGGACTGGACGGGCGCGTGTACGGGGTGGATCACGGGATCTGCCTGCATACCGAGCCGAAGTTGCGCACGGTGTTGTGGGGGTGGGCCGGTGAGCCGATCGCGGACGAATTGCTCACCGACATCACGGTTTTGGTGAAGGCGCTGCCCGGGGAGCTGGGTGAGCGGCTGGCGGAGTTGATCACCGACGCCGAGATCGACGCGCTCGAGGCGCGCGGGCGGGCGTTGCTGGACGAGCCGGTGATGCCGTTGCCCGCCAGTCAGCGGCCGATTCCCTGGCCCGCGTTCTGACCTTCACGTTCTGACCCCCGGGTTCCGGCGTTCCGGTCTTCCCGGTGTTCTGGCACACTGCGTTGCCGAAAGCCGGGTCCGCGTTCGGCACTACGGCAATCCGGTCATCGCCGGTGCGACATTTCGGTCACCGCTGGTCGGCGACGTTCTCCTCGCGCTGATTGCAATCATTGACACCGCCGGGTCGGCGACTAGGGTGCAGGTCGGCCCGCTCAGGCGCGTGTCGTGCGGCACACCGGTGCGGGGGCGGCGGCGTCGCGGCCCGATCCCAGGGATAACCTCGATTCATGCAGTCCTGGTCCGATACCGCTGTCCCGACCGTCCCCGGATCCGGACCAGCGTTGCGTTTGTTCGACACCGCCGACAAGCAGGTGCGCCCGGTGACCCCCGGTGCGACCGCGACGATGTATGTCTGCGGCATCACCCCCTATGACGCCACCCACCTCGGCCACGCCGCCACCTATCTGACCTTCGATCTGGTCAACCGGTTGTGGCGCGACGCCGGGCATGAGGTGCACTACGTGCAGAACACCACCGATGTCGATGATCCGCTGTTCGAGCGGGCCGAACGCGACGGCATCGACTGGCGGGAGCTGGGCACCCGCGAGATCAACCTGTTCCGCGAGGACATGGCCGCGTTGCGGGTGATCCCGCCGCGCGACTACATCGGCGCGATCGAGTCGGTGCAGGAGGTCGTGGACCTGGTCGACAAGCTGCTGGCCTCGGGCGCGGCGTATGTGGTCGACGACCCGCAGTATCCGGACATCTACTTCCGTCACGACGCGACCGAGCAGTTCGGCTACGAGTCCGGCTATGACCGCGAGACGATGGACCGGTTGTTCGCCGAGCGTGGCGGGGATCCGCAGCGGCCGGGCAAGCGTGATCCGATCGACGCGCTGTTGTGGCGGGCCGAGCGGCCGGGTGAGCCGTCGTGGCCGGCGCCGTTCGGGGCGGGCCGTCCGGGCTGGCACATCGAGTGTGCGGCGATCGCGCTCAACCGCGTCGGCACCGAGTTCGATGTGCAGGGCGGCGGCAGTGACCTGATCTACCCGCATCACGAGTATTCCGCCGCGCACGCCGAGGCGCTGGTGAAGGGCCGCCGTTTCGCGCGCCACTACGTGCACGCGGGCCTGATCGGGCTCGATGGCGAGAAGATGTCGAAGTCGCGCGGCAATCTGGTGTTCGTGTCGAAGTTGCGTGCGGCGGGCACCGATCCGGGGGCGATCCGGCTGGGGGTGTTCTCCGGGCATTACCGCAGCGACCGGGAGTGGTCGGAGGCGGTGCTGGCCGAAGCGGTTGCGCGGCTCGAGTTGTGGCGTTCGGCGGTGGCGCTGACGTCGGCTCCCGATGCGGCCGACACCGTGGCGCGGGTGCGCCGGCACCTGGCGGATGACCTCGACACTCCCAAGGCGCTGGCGGCGCTGGACGCGTGGGCGCGGCAGGCGCTGGCCTACGGCGGCCCCGACACGACGGCACCGGCGTTGATCACCGACACCGTCGACGCGCTGCTCGGCATCGCCCTGTAGCGCGCTGCCGCGACAGACCGACGCGCGAGCCGGGATTGCGGGCTCGCGCGTTCCTCTTGTCTGGTGTGGCGGCGTTAATCGGTCGACCCGGCGGTGGCGGGCGGCGCATCCTGGACAGCGGTGTGTCATCGGCGCTGACGTGAGGAGGGTGTGCGGTGGGTGCCTCGGAGTCCGTGGTGCACGGGTTGGCGGTGGGTGCGGCGCGGTTCGCGCGGGCGACGGCGCGGCTCGAGGAGTGCGCGGCGTTCTATCGGGAGATCGTCGGTCTGACAGAGCTTTTCGCGTTCACCGATCACGCGGGCTATGACGGGTTCGTGTTCGGGTTGCCGGGCCCGCGCGCACAGCTGGAACTGGTGCGCCGCGACGACGCGCCCGCACCGGCGCCGGCCGATCCGGAACACGCGCTGGTGTTGTATCTGCGCGGCGGGTTCGAGGCGTTGCGTGAACGGCTGGCCGATCACGGTGTGGCCGAGGTGATTCCGGACAATCCGTATTGGGTGGCGGCGGGGGCGTTCGCGGTACTGGATCCGGAGGGCTGGATGCTGATCGTGGTGCCGCCGGACTCGGACGCGGCCGCGGTGCGGATCGAGGAGTTCACCGGTGACCGCGAGCAGATCGCGTGGTCGTTCCGGATGGCCGAGGATTCCGAGCAGCTGCTGGCCGGGTATATCGGGCGCGGGCGGGTGTGGGTGGCGCGCGACGCCGGCGGCGATGTGGTCGGCCATATCCAGGCGGCCCCGCAGGCGGACGGGTCGACGTGGGAGATCGTCAATACCGCGGTGGTGCGCCCGTTGCGGGGTGCGGGGGTGGGGCGGCGGTTGATCGACACGGTGGTGGCGGCCGCGACGGCGGCGGGGATGCGGCGGCTCGAGGTGGCGACCGCGACCGCGGATATCGGGAATCTGCGCTTCTACCAGCGGTGTGGTTTCCGGGTGACGCGGGTGGTGCCGGATGTGTTCACCGCGGCGGCGGGCTATTCGGAGCTGGAGATGGTGGACGGGATCCGGCTGCTGGATCAGATCTGGTTCGCCCGCGCGTTGTGAGCCGCATCGGGTTCGCTGAACCCCGCACGAGCCAACTGGTCTTACCACTTGACCACCAGTCCGGTGCGGCGCACACTGATCGGCATGGCCTGGACCCCTGTGGTGAAACGCTCCGTCGCCGGTGATGTGTTCGAACAGATCACCGCGGAGGTGCTCAGCGGTGAACTGGCGGCCGGCGCCACGCTGCCCAGCGAACGGCAACTCGCCGAAGCACTGGGCGTGTCGCGACCGGCGGTGCGGGAAGCGCTGCAACGACTCTCGGCGGCCGGACTGGTCTCGGTGCGCCAGGGTGAGGCGACCACGGTCCTGGACTACCGGCGCAGCGCCGGACTCGAGGTGCTGCCCCGGCTGCTGTTGCGGGGCGCGACCATCGATGTGGCCGTGGCCCGCAGCGTGCTCGAGGCCCGCCTGCACAACGGACCCAAGATCGCCGAGTTGGCGGCCGCGCGGGTGGGCGCGCACCCCGAGCGCCGTGAGGTCACCGAGGCGTTGCGCGCCCTCGACGAGACGACGAAGCGGCTGGGCGCGTCCACCGATGACCTGGGTCAGCAGCTCGTCGCGCTGGAATTCTGGGATCACCTGCTGGATCTGGCGGATTCGATCGCCTTCCGGCTCATGTATTCGATGCTGCGCGCGGCCTACGAGCCCGCGTTGGCGGCGCTGGCTCCGGTGATGTCGGCCGAGGTGGGCAATATCGACGCCTACCGCGATCTGGCCGCCGCCATCGGCGCGGGCGAGCCCGAGCGGGCCGCGGACCGGGCGCGCGCCCTGCTCACCCCGGCGACCACCACCCTGCTGCGCGCGCTCGACCAGGCGTGACCCGACCACGAGGTACCACCATGACCGATCCCGAGACCACGTCCGCACGCGCGCTGCGCCGCGACCTCACCCTGGCGGCGGCGGCCCGCGAGTTCGCCCGGCACCCCTCGCCGTGGATGATCGGCGCCACCCTGGTGGGCGCCCTCACGACGCGAATTGCGCTGGGCGACTGGACCATTGCCGACGCGATCATCCCGCTGGCGATCGTGGCGTTGTTTCCGGTGTACGAGTGGGTGATCCACGTGACGATCCTGCATTGGCGCCCGCGCGCGCTGGGCCGGTTCACCCTCGACAGCGAACTGGCCCGCGAACACCGCAAGCATCATGCCGATCCCCGCGCGATCGGGCTCATCTTCATCCCCACCCGTTCGCTGGCGGCGGTCATCATCGCTGTGCTCGCGGTGGCGGTGCTGGTGTTCCCCCGGGTCGAGGCGGGTGTGACGTTCGTGCTCACGATCACCGTGGTCGGACTGATCTACGAGTGGACCCACTACCTGATCCACACCGACTACAAGCCCAAACACGCTGCCTACCGGTCGGTCTGGCGTCATCATCGCCACCACCATTACAAGAACGAGCACTACTGGTTCACCGTCACCACCGCCAACACCGCCGACCGCCTGTTCGGCACCGCCCCCGACCCGGCCACCGTCGCGACCTCACCCACCGCCCGCCATCTGCACGGACTCTGACCCGCCCCGGGCGGCGAATCCGCAGCATCCGGCGTGTCGCCACGGGCGTTGGCCGGGCCGGGACGGCACCCGGGTTGTGAACCGCGGTTCGCGACCGGAATCTCGTGGGGTGCGAAGTCGCGCCGAGTCTTCCCGTGACAGGTGAACGGCCGATACCGTGAGGGCCGGATGGTGTGGACCCTCAGCGAGGAGGTGGGCCGTGAGTGCGGTGCCGGGTTTCGATCGTGTGCGTGCGGTGCTGGAGCAGGGACTGGGTAAGGGCGCGTCGCTGCGCCGACAGGTGCGCGCCGGGGGCCGGTTACTGGACACGGTGCGCCGGGACCCGCGGATCGTGCGGGAGCTGATCGCCGGCGTGACCGGCCAGGGGGTGCCCGTCGAGGCCACACCGGTGCGGCACACGCTGCCCGGCGGCCTGGCGGATTATCCGCGCACCGCGCACGCCCATCGCGATCTCGACACCGGTGCGGCGGCGACGCTGGCGTATCTGGCGCAGTTGCAGCGGCTTCCGGAGTGGGTGAGTTTCCATGCGGGCTGGCGTGGGGAGGCGCCGGGGCCGGCGGCGGTCGGCGTGGAATACACCCAGGTCGCCAAGTTCATGGGGATTCCGGCCGATGTGACCTGGCTGGTGACCGAGGCGAACGATACCCGGCTGGGGTTGCGCGGGCACGGCCCGCAGGGTTTGGGCCTGGGTTTGTGGATCACGGTGTCGCCCAACGGTTCCGGATCGAGTGTGTACATCGACGCCGGATTGTCGGGGCAGCCGATCGAGGGCCCGCTGGGCGCGACGGTGGCGCGCGCGCTCGGTGACGCGCTCGACGAATCTCTCGGCAGGCTGCCCGCGGCGCTGACGGCGTCCACACCGGCGCCGGGACGCGCGGAACGAAAAGCGGTGCGCCACCGGGCTTCCGGGATGGTGCTGGCGCCGACGACGCCGGTGCTGGTGGGGGTGGGGCAGATCGTGCAGCGCACCCCGGATCCTTCCTGCGCTGATCCGTCCCGGTTGGCGGTGCGCGCGTTGCGGGCCGCGGCCGCCGATACCGGGGTCGGGGACGGGCTGCTGGCTCGGGCGGACGCGGTGTTCGCGGTCGCCCCGACGTCGTGGCAGTACCGGGATCTGGGCGCGTTGGTGGCGGCCGCGGTGGGCGCGGATGTCGAGGCGGTGGCGACGGTGCAGTCGAGCCCGTTCGGGGGCGACGGCGGGCAACTGGTGCTCAATGAGGCCGCGGCGGCGATCGCGGCGGGCGATCACGACCTGGTGCTGGTCACCGGCGCGGAGGCCGGGGCCACGCAGGCGGCGGCGCAGCGCGCCGGGGTGGATGTGGAGTGGCCGGTGCAGGACGCGGCGGTGACGCCGACCCGCGTGGTGGGTATCGACAAGGCGGCCAACAATGCCGCGGAGTCCGCGGCGGGACTGCAGGCCCCGATCAACATGTACGCGTTGCTGGAGTCGGCCAATCGGCATCGGCTGGGCCGCACCCCGGCCGAGCACGAGGCGGCGGTGGCCGAGTTGTGGTCGCGGTTGTCGGCGGTGGCGGCGGGTAACCCGAATGCCTGGCAGCCCCACGAGTTCACGCCCGCGCAGATCGCCGCGGTCACCGACGCGAACCGCATGATCTCGGCGCCCTACACCAAGCTCGAGTGCGCCAACCTCACCGTGGACATGGCCTCGGGCATCATCGTCGCCTCGGCCGCGGCCGCCGAAGCCGCGGGCATCCCGCAGGACAAGTGGGTGTTCCTGCACGCGGGCGCCTCGGGCACCGATGAGTGGTTCGTCAGCGAACGGGCCGAGTTGGCCGCCTCCCCGGCCATCGCCGCCTTGGGTGCGGCGGTGTTCGAGCACGCCGGCATCACCGCCGCGGACCTGTCCCATGTCGACCTGTACGCGTGTTTCCCGGTGGCCGTGCAGATCGCCGCGCGCGAACTGGGCCTGCCGGTGGACGATCCGAAGCTGCCGCTGTCGGTGACCGGTGGCCTGACCTTCGGTGGCGGCCCGGGCAACAACTACGGCGGTCACGCGGTGGCGACCCTGGTCGAGCGGTTACGCGCCGAACCCGAATCCTTCGGTCTGTCCACCTCACTGGGCTGGTACCTGACCAAGCACGCCCTGGGCGTCTACTCCGCCACTCCGCCCGCCCGGCCCTACCGCCATCTCACCCCGGTCATCGAGCATCCCGCGGCGCGTCCGGCCCGCACCGGCTACGACGGCCCCGCGGTCGTGGAGGCCTACACCCTGCCGTATGGCCGCGACGGCCGGCCCGAGGCCGCCATCGTCAGCGTGGTGACCCCGCAGGGTGAGCGGGTCCTGGTGCGCTCGGACAACGCCGCGCTGCTGGCCGCGCTCACCGCCGAGGACTGGCTGGGCCTGCCGGTCACCGTTGTCGGCGACACCATCATTGTGACCCCCGCCGAGGCCTCACCCGTTGAACCATCACCGGCCGCACCCGACTCCGCTGTCGCCGACGCTGACTCAGCGGTCGCCGGGGCCGGTGCGAACGAATCCGGTTCTGCGGGTTCGGCATCGGCGGATTCCGATGGCACCGGCGCGGCCTCGGCCGCGGTGGCGGCGGGCCCGGTGTCGAGTGTGGCGGGGGTGGCGCGGGTGCCGCTGCCGCCCGCACCTGCGGCGCCGGTGCTGATCGAGCGCCGCGGCCACATCATGATCATCACGATCAATCGTCCGCAGGCCCGCAATGCGATCAATCTGGCGACGGCGCTGGGTTTGGAGCGGGCGATCGACGCCTACGAGGCCGATCCTCAGGCCCGGATCGCGATCCTGACCGGGGCGGGCGGCTATTTCAGCGCCGGAATGGATCTCAAGGCGGCCGCGCGCGGTGAGGTGCCGGTGACCGAGAAGCGCGGCATCCTGGGCATCGTGTCCCAGCCGCCGCGCAAACCGCTCATCGCCGCGGTCGAGGGCCCGGCGCTGGCGGGCGGCTGCGAGCTGGCGTTGGCCGCGGATCTCATTGTCGCCGCGAGCGATTCGACCTTCGGCATCCCCGAGGTCAAACGCGGCCTGGTCGCCGTCGGCGGCGGAGTCCTACGCCTGTCCCAGCGGCTACCCCGCGCGATCGCGATGGAGCTGTCGCTGACCGGTGACCCGATCACCGCCGCGCGTGCCGCGCAGATCGGGTTGATCAATCAGGTCGCCGAACCGGGCAAGGCTCTCGATGCCGCGCTGGAGTTGGCGGCGCGGGTGGCGGTGAACGCGCCGTTGAGTATCGATGCGAGCAAGCAGATCATCGAGCAGGCCCCGGATTGGTCGGTCGCCGAGGCGTTCGGCAAGCAGGGTCAGGTCGCCGCGGCGGCACTGTCGTCGATGGACGCGGGCGAGGGGATGCGCGCGTTCGTGGAGAAGCGTCCCCCGGTGTGGCAGGGACGTTGACTCCGAGGATGCCGCGGGAGCCCGGATCCGCCGCCCGCACCCAGGGGCATCTCGCTCATCGGTGGCGAGGTGATCGACCACCCCACCCCGCGCCGGTGTCATGTGTAGAGGTATTCGACGATCGACGCGAGTTCGGCGGGGTCGATGACAGCCAGTTCGGCGAGGGTTCGTGACCAGTTCGAGGTGAAGCTGAGGGCTTCGGCGAGCTTGCGGCGGGCCCGCTGGTGATTGCCCGCGCGGTGGTGGGCGCGTGCCAGCTCCACCAGCATGTCGTCCTTGCCGTAGGTGCCGTTGGTGATGGCGGCGGTGAGCTGTTCGGCGCGTTCGAGTTCGCCGGAAGCGATGCGCCCGCGGGCTACGGCGCGCTGGTCGTGGGAGTGAACGGTGTACCAGCTGTATTTGTCGGTGAGTTCGGCCCATGCCCGCTCGGCGTCGTCGAGCAGGCGCGAGGCTCGATGTGGTTCGTCGAGATCGCGGCCGTAGGTGGTCGCGAGTTCGGCCAGCGCGCGGGGCCGGAACAGTGTTCCCAGGGTGTCGACGAGGGCTTCGGCGCGGGCGGTATCGCCGGTGGCCGCGTAGTGTGCGGCCACGGCGACGACCAGGTCGACCCGGCTCTCGCCGATCGACATGGGTTCGGGGGTGGCCAGCAGGGTCTGCGCGTAGTCGAGATCCCCGGTCCGGGCCAGCGCTTGGGCGACATGCTCGCGAAGCCGGCGCCGGTGGTCGGCTTCGTCGCCGCCGAAGCTGAGGTCCGCACGGTCGACCAGTTCTCGTGCCAGCAGCCCCGAACCGGCGTTCACCGCCGCGGTTGCGACCTTCCGGATGGCCTGGTCACGGATCTCGGCCGGAGCGGTGAGCGCGAATTCGCCGGCTTGCGGTAATTCACCCACCGCGCACAGCAGCTCCAGCGCCCCCACATACAGCCACCCGGACTGTTCTGCGGCGACGTCGAGCAGTGCGGGTGCCTGTGCGGTGATGTCGCGGGTCCGTTGGTCGAGTCCGGCTTCCAGGCAGACACGCGCGACGGTCCGGTAGACCGGAATACGTTGATCGGCGGCACGGTCGCGGACCGCCTGTTCGGCTCCGTCGCACCAGTGCAGGGCGCGTCGGGTATCGCCGGCGTCGAGGAAGGCGTCGGCGAGGATGCAGCGCGCCCGCAGCGCGGCGGGCGTGTCGTAGTCCCGCAGTCGGATGACGGTGTCGGCGGCGTCGGGGTGGCCGGCGCTGATCAGTGCCGCGGCGAAGGTCGCCAGGACGGTGGTTTCGGGGTCGACGGCGTCGGTTTTCTCGTCGTGGGTGGCCCGTTCGCTGCGCTGTGCCAGCCGCACAGCGCGGCGCCGGTCGCCGGCCCGGGTGCAGGTTGCGGCGAGGTCGGCAAGCACGGCGCCGCGGTGGTCGGCGGGCGCAGCGAGGGCCAGGGTCTCGGCACGATCGGATTCGCCTGCGGCCACGAGGAACTCGGCGATCGCGGACCGGGCCGTCCCGCGCTGTCCGTGCGGGAATCGGCCGGCCAACTCCGATGCCCGATCGACCGACCAGCGTTGGGCGGTGACGGCGATGATCCGGGCGAACAGGGTGTCGGCGTCGTAGGTGGGGGATGTGGAGGCCAATGCGACGGCTCGGTCGAGTTCGCCGTCACCGACGAGCCGATCGATCAGCGGGAGCACGATCTCCGCGTCGGGGTAGAGCCATCGGCTCACCAGCGCGATGGCCTTGTCGAGCTCACCGTCGGCGATCAACGCCTCGATCAGAGCGCGACACAGCTCACCCTCGCCGATACGTCCACCGCCGCTGTCGATTTCACGGTGATAGGCGGCGGCGACACGTCCGGCGGCCAAGTCGGCCAAACTCAGCGCCCGGCAGGTCGCGTCGCTGAGCGGACTCGCTGGCGACCGCCCGGCGAGCAGGTCGTGCAGCTCGTTTTCCAGCTGGGCGGCGAGTTCGGGATGACCGGGTCCGACACGGGCGGCCACCGCGGCCACCGCCGCGATGACCCGGTCCCCGTCGACGTCGACGAATCGTCCACGGCTGATCCGCCGCGCGAAATCCAGCGCCCGCTGCGGCTGCCCAGCCGCGATGAACGCAGTGGCCAGCGCGAGCGTCGCGGCCACGGCGGCGGAGTCGAACGCGTCGATGCGATGCCCGACGAAACGTTCTGCCGCGGGGGCACCTTGGCGGGTGAACAGCGCCGGGATCAGCATGTCGTAAACGCGTTCGCGGGTCGCGGTGTCGGTGATCGCGAGCGTCGTCGATTGCGCGCCGTCCAGGTCGTCCTCGTCGATGAGCACTTCGGCGATCACGGTCTGCACCGCGGCCCGGTCACTGCCGTGCAGCGCGGGGGTGGCGTCGACCAGCTCCTGGGCCCGGGTGAGATCGTGGCGCCGGGCATACCCCTGCGCGAGATGTATCCGGGCCGTGGTCGATTCCGTGGCGTACTCGGCGAATATGGTGGCGGCGCGGTCGCACTCGCCGAGTGCGACGAGTGCGGCGATCAATGGTTCGGCGACGTTGGCGCGATATTGAATCTGTGTACTGCGCACCAGTGCTTCGGCGTGGTCGATCTCGCCCAGGCGTGCCCACACCGCGGGCAGCGACCATGGGATATGGCCGCGCCGGTCCGACAGTCGTCCTCTGACCGCGGCGAGGGCCGCGCCCGCATGCAGGTCGACTCGGTCGGCGGCGAGCAGAAGTTCAGCCGCCCAGTCGATTTCGCGGTAGGCCAGTGCGTCGACGCCGGCCCGCTCCCACAGCCGTTCATGCCGGTCGGTATCGAGGGCCAGCTGTCGTAGTCGCTCACCGTCGCCGTGGTCGCGGAGGAGTTGCGGATAGTTGTAGAGCAGATAGTGCGGGCTGTCGGCGGGCCAGCGGCGGCGCCGATATTCGGTGGCCCAGTCGTGGATCCGGTCGCGGTAGCGGGTCAGCAGGCGGGGGCCGAGCGCGGTTTGGGCAGCGTCGTTGAGGGTTTCGTGGGCGAGCAGATTGACCGGATCGGCGCCGCTAGTGAGATGCGTGGTGTGGAAGGTGCGCCCGGTGGGGCCGTGCACGATGGTGTCGAGTTCATAGGGCGCCAGGCCGGTGAGGTCTTGCAGATCGAGGTCGGACAGGCCGCCGGTGGCGGTGACGAGTCCGACGACGTCGCGTTGAGCTGGCGTTCCCGCCAGCAGCTGCTTGAGTTCCCATTGGGCGGATTGGGCCAGGTTGCGGGCTGCGGGTGAGGGTTGCAGCGGCAGGCGCGCGCACTCGCGCAGCGGATGATCGGGTGAGGTGTCCAGCGGGATGGGTGGATTCGGGCGTCCAGCGACGAGGACCCGTAGCGCGGGGTGACGGTTGCGGGGCAACAGGGAGGCGATGCTGGGTTCACCGCGATCCTCGTCGAGTCCGTCGACGACGAGGACGAGGCGTTGGCCCGCGGCTGCGGCGGCGTCGCAGGCTTGTTCGATGAGGTGGCGGCGAAAGCCTTCGCGTTCACCAGCACCGGTCGGGACGGCGGCGTGTCGGGCGGGGACGACGGTGAGCAGCTGGTCGATGAGGGCGTCGGTGAAGGCGGTGTGGTCGGCTTGGCCGACGAGGCGGGCGGTGATGAAGAAGCCGACGGTGAGGACGTTCTCGGGTGGGTGGAGAACGAACCAGGACAGCAGGGCGGTTTTGCCTGCCCAGGGACCGGCCTGAAGATACAGGTAGGGCTCGGCGCCGGTACAGAATTCGGCGAGGCGAGCCAGTTCGGGTTCGCGGTCGAGCAGGCGGTCGGGTGCGAGGTCACGGATTTGGGCCCGGTAGGTCGATGCCGGTGCCGCGATCGGTCCTCGCCGGTTGCGGACCAAGGCGATGGCGGCGGCGGTGTCGCGGTTACTGAGGCGGGGGCTGGGAGCACCCAGGCGTTGCAGGGCGGTGTCCAGGCGCGGGAACAAGGTGGCCAGAGTGCGGTATTCGCCGTCGTCGGCGTCGTCGGTGTGCAGCAGGTCGAGTAGCGCTCCGGTGAAGGCGGTGCAGCCGCGCGGGCCGTTGGCCAGCGCGAAACGGGACTTGGCGCTGGTCCCGGTGGAGGTGAGCACGCAGGATCCGCTGATTTCGGGCAGGTACGCCAGGTCGGCGAGCAGGGTGTTGGGATCAGTGGCGGCCAGGACCCCGGAGCCGAAAGCTTTACCGCTGTTGCAGCAGTCGAGGATGACGAGTTTGACCCGGGCGTGGGAGGTGCGCAGCCGGCGGTGGATGGTGTCGTAGGCCAGGGTGGTGAATTCGAGGTTGCCGGTGTGGGATTCGGCGTGGGTGAGCGCGAGTTGGTCGTCGACGATGACGCCGTGGCCCGAGTAGTAGACCAGAAGCAGGTCCTGGGCGGTGTCGATGGCAGCTTTGAGTGGTTCACCGATATCGACGGGGCGGGTGGGGTCGGCGATGACCGAGATGTGGCGCAGGCCGGTGAGTTCGCGCAGCGCGGTGGCCAGTTCGCGCAGGTTGGTGGCGACCTGCGGCAGTGGTTCGAAGCCGGAGCCTGACTGGTAGGTCGAGACGCCGATCAGGATCGCGCGGGAGCGTTCACTGTCGGGGAGTGTCATCGACTGCTTCCTGGGCTCCGATATCTGGCTGGTTGCCGAAATTGTATGTCGCGGATCGGAGTTGGGGTCGGGTGTCGGAAGCGCCGGTGCGGCATCGGCGGGCCGTTGTCGAGGGATGAGCGGCCCGCCGCACCCGATAAGTCGTGCTTCTGCTGGGGAATCAGGCGTTGTGGAGGGCGGCGACGGCGTCGGCGAACATGGTGGCTTTGATCGCGCCGAGGGTGTCGGGGTCTTTGGCGCCGAGCGGGGTGAGCATCCCCTGCGCGGTGTCGGTGAGGGTGTCGAGGTCGGTGGTGGCGTCGACGAGGTCGTGGGCCAGGGCGTCGGGTCCGCCGAAGCGGCGTCCGGTGGTCATGGCCGCGATGGCCGATTTGGGGGTGAGTTTGGCTTGGATGAGCGCGGACATGCCGCGGCTGAACGGGATGCGGATGTCGGGTTCGGGGAAGCAGAAGTAGCCGCGGTCGTCGCGCATCACCCGGTAGTCGTGGGCCAGGGCGAGCATGGCGCCGGCGCCGAAGGCGTGGCCGGGCAGGGCGGCGGCGGTGGGCATCGGGAAGGTGAGCAGGCGCGCCAGCAGTGACTGGACTTGCGCGACATACCATTCGGTGCGCTCGCCGTTGTTGGACAACCAGTCCAGGTCCAGGCCGTTGGAGTAGAACTTGCCCGCGGCGGTGGTGATCAAGCCGTGGGCGCCGTCGGCGGCGACGGTGTCGAGGTGTTCGCCGATCGAGGTCAGGAATTGCGGTGAGAAGCGGTTCTCGTCGCCGCCGAGGTCCAGTACGGCGATCTTGTCACGGTAGCTCAGGGTGGGCATGGGGGTTCCTTCGCGAGGGTGGGTCAGGCGGGGGCGGGCCCGATGTCGAGGACCGCGCGCACGGCGGCCCGCAACTGTTGGCGGGCAACGGGATTGGCGAGCCGGTCGCGGTCGAGCAGGATCGCTGTCGGCAGGTCGACCAGGCAGATGGTGAGGGTGTCCACGGCGTGGGCGTCGCGGCGCCGCCAGAGCCGGTGGGCGAGGGTTTTCATCAGCTCGACCAGGGTTTTCTGGGTGGCTGCGAGTTCGGTGCGGACGGTGTCGGGCAGGTCGTCGCCGAGCAGGTCGTCGCGGCGGACGGTGAAGAACAGTTGCGTCGACATCGGGTGGCGGGCGGCGAATTCGGCGGGGGCTTCGGCGGCGGCGATGACCGCGTCGATGCCGTCGCCGGCGGCGGCGACCAGCTCGGCTTGCAGGGCCAGGAAGCGGTGGGCGGCGCGAATCCAGGTGCGGCCCAGCAGTTCCGCGCGGGAACCGAAGGTGTGGTAGAGGGCGCCGTTGGAGACGCCGGTGGCGGTGGCCACGGCGCGGATGGTGACCGCGGCGGGTCCGGAGCGCACGGCGAGGGCTTCGGTGGCGTCGAGCACCCGGTCGGGGTCGTGGGTGCGGGGGCGGGGCATGCACCGACCATAACAGAGCGCTTGCTCTGTTATAAAGGGGTGGATTCGGACCCCAGCGCTACCGCTGGGGTCCGGGTGTCACGGGCCAGGGTCAGGCGGGCCCGGGTTCGTGGACGCCTTCGGCCAGTTCGGGTGCGTACATGCGGTCGATGTCGGCGGCGTACTTGTGCGCGATCGGTTTGCGCCGCAACTTCATGGTGAGGGTGATCTCGTCACCACCGGGCTCCCAGAACGTGGGCAGGATGGTGAATCGTTTGATCTGTTCCACGCGCGAGAGTTTCGCGTTCCCCGCGGCGATGCCGCGCGCGATCTCGGCGATCACCGACTTGTCGGTGGCCAGGGTCGCGGCCGAGGCGTCGGGCAGCTCGTGCTGGGCGGCGTAGGGGGGCGCGGATTCGGCGTCGAGGACGATGAGCGCGGTGTTGTAGGGGCGGTTGTCGCCGACGGTGGCCAGCGCCCCGATCAGCGGGGCGGCGGCTTTGATGGTGTTCTCGATATTGGCCGGGGACATGTTCTTTCCCGCGGAATTGATGATCAGTTCCTTCTTGCGGTCCACCACCCGCAGGTACCCGTCGCCGTCGCGGGTGATGATGTCACCGGTCGCCAGCCACCCGTCGGGATCGAGGGTGTCGGCGGTCTTGTGCGGTTCCTTGCGGTATTCGCGCATGACCAGCGGCCCGCGCACCAGGAACTCACCGTCCTCGGCGATCTTGGATTCCAGTCCCGGCAGCAGCCGGCCCACGGTGCCCAGCCGCGCCTGCCCGGGCGGGGACACGCTGACGATGCAGGTCAGCTCCGACATGCCCCACACTTCCGAGATCGGGATGCCGAGCCCGAAGAAGAACCCGAGGGTTTCCGCGGGGATCGGCGCGGCCCCCGACAACGCCCATTTGAGTTGATCCAGGCCCAGTGTGGCGCGCAACGCCCCCAGCACCGCGGCATCGGCGCGCGCCCACTCCTGCGCCAGCCCGTCGTCGACGGGCTGTCCGGCCAGGTGCGCGGCGGCCTTGCGCGCGGCCACTTCCAGCGCCCACACCAGCGCCGCCTTGCGGGTGGGGTCGGTTTCGGCGGCGACCGAATACTCCACGGCCGCTTTGAGTTTCTCCCACACCCGCGGCACTGCACCCCAGATGGTGGGGTGCACATCGGCCAATGCCGCCCCGAGCTGGGTGCGGTCGGGGACGACGGTGATCTGCGTGCCGAAGTACTCGTGCAAATACAGGCCGGTGACGCGGTCGGCCATGTGCGCGGTCGGCAGGAACGAGGTGATGCGGTCACCGAACTCCACCGGCATGACCGAGGCGTAGGCGCGGCATTCGAACGCCAGACCGGCGTGGGAGATCTCCACGCCTTTGGGGTTGCCGGTGGTGCCGGAGGTGTAGCAGAGGGTGACGATGTCCTCGCCGGTGACCGCACGCCAGGTGGCGTCGAAGTCGAAGTCGCTGCGCCCGAGCTGTGTGAGCTGCGCGACGCTCAAGGTGCCGGGTACGGGGGTGTCCACGCACACGATGGTCTGCATCGGCACCCCGCACGCGCGGATGCGGTCCACATACTGCGCCTCGCACACCACGACCCGGTTGCCGGCATTGCTGAACACGTAGTGCAGTTGCTCGGCGGAGAGGGTGTTGTACACCGAGAACGAGGTGGCGCCGGTGTGCTGGGCGCCGACCTCGAGGGGATAGAACTCGACGCGGTTGGCCATCATGAACGCCACCGTGTCCCCGCGCCCCACCCCGAGTGCGGCCAGGCCCGCGGCGATCTCACGGACCTGGGCGGCGTAGTCGCGCCAGGTGAGGGTCACGGTGCCGCCGATCGAGCGGACCGCGATCGCGTCGGGGTCGATCGCGGCGGTCGCCTGGAACACCGCGGGGGTCGTATTCGGTTCGCTCATCACCATTCTCGATCCACTCCCACCATCGAAGCCTTCTCAGACGGTATGACGGTGGGTGGGTGTGGCGGGCCCGAATGACGACACCCGAGGCGTCAGGATTGTCCGGTTGCCCGGATGGCGGTGATGATGTCCGTCAACTGCGCCACCATGCTCGCCAATCCGGTGGTGTCGCCGCCGATCTGCACTGTCCGCAACTCGGTCGGGGTGGGCAGGTTGTCCACGATCGCGGGCAGCGCCTCGATCAACTGCGCTTGCATGGTGGCGGCATTGCGGTGGTTGGCGTTGTCGATACCGACCCGTTCGCGATCCAGCTCCAGCAACGCGGCCTCGTGCGCGATGCGAGTTTCGGCTTGCGCCAACGCCAGAGCGGCGTCCTGACGCTGCGCGGCCCGCTCGGCCTCGCGGCGAGCGTTGTCGAGTTTGTCGGCGTGCTGTTCGCGTTCCAGGCGCAACGCGTGCAGCGCGGACTGCTGGGCCAGCTCGGCGACCTCCCGGTTCACCTCGTGCTCGCGTTCGGTGCGGCGCAACCGTTCGGCGGATTCGCGGTCGAAGGACGCGGCGTCGTTGCGGGCACGGAGTTCGGCCAGTTCGCGCTCGTTCTCGATGCGCCGCTGCTCGGCGGCGCGCCCCGCGGCGGCCTCACGCACCGACACCGCCTCCTGGGCGTCGAGCTCGGCCAGGCGCGCGACCCGGTTCTGTTCGCTGCGGTACGGCTTCTGCAGGTTCTCCCACAACGTGTTCGAGGAGACGACGGCTTCCTTGATCTGCACGGTCACGATCGACAGGCCCAGCCCGCGCGCCCCGTCACCCGCGCCCTCCGCGACGGTGCGCAGCCGGGCGGTGAGCTCCTCGATGATGGGCTGCTTGTCCGAGAGCACATCACGCACCGCCATCGTGGACACCTTGTCCTTGATCGCGGCCTCGGCCTGCTCCCGCAACTGCACATTGACCAGCCGCATCGGATCCTCCGGATCGGAGAAGTCGAGTTTGCGGTAGGCGGTGGCGAAATCGTCGATGATCCACTGCACATACCCCTGCACCAGCACACCCTGCAGTTCCTTGCAGATGCAGTAGGCGTTGATCAGGATGGTCTGGATCGCGCCGGGCACCACCAGGTAGGCGTCCGTGGTGGGATCGAACCGGAACGACACGCCCAGTCCGATGTGCAGGGGTTCGGCCGCGCCGCGCCGGGTGTGCACGACGAACGCGTTGGGCGGCACCAGGACCGTGCGCCAGCGCCACCAGCCGCTGACCCGCACCTCCACCGGACCCTGTGGGGTGCGCTCGGGCGCCGCACCGACGCGCCCGGCCCGCTTCGCCAGTGCGCCACGCGGACCCGGTGCGCCCGG
>NZ_JBSGCY010000091.1:0-27938 GCF_053602115.1 Nocardia sp. NPDC004582
GCAGCCCGCCCGCCGCCCGGCCCGCACCTGACCGACCCCGCCCAGCCGCTCGGGACCGTCTAACCGATCGGCTCGCCGGGTGCGGTTGCGCCCGCGACGATCTCACGCAATGCCGCGATATGCCCGTCGAAGGCGGTGCGCCCGGCGGCGGTCAAGCGGGCGCGCACCTTGCGCCGACTGCCCTCGAGCCGGCGCTCGGTGCTGACGTACCCCGCCTCCTCGAGGGTCGCCAGCTGCTTGGACAACGCCGAATCCGACAGTCCCAGGCGCTGTTTGAGGAACGCGAACTCCGCCCAGTCGGCCGCGGCGAGCGTGGCCACCAGCGTCAGACGCGTGCTCGGGTGGATGAGTTCGTCGAACCGGGCCTCGCTCACGCGCGCACCCACCGCCGCCCCACCGCCAGCAGCTCCGGCCCGCCGAAACCGATGACCGCGGCCACCAGCAGCGCCGACCAGGTGCGCGGATGCCCCGCCCCGTCGGCGTCGAGGGAGATCGCCGCGGCCACCGTGATCGCGACCAGTCCCGCCAGCATGCCGATCACGACCAGGGGCGTGCGCCGCCCGGCGACCTCCGCGCTGACCTGGACCGCGCCGGTGCGGCGGCGCCCGTCGAGCAGCCGCGACGCCAGCGTCGCGTGCCCGGCCCCGAACGCCAGGGTCGCGAGCGCGACCAGCCAGTCCGGGCCCAGGTCGCCCAGGATGCCCAAAGCCAGCCAGCCGCCGGCCATTCCCCACCAATAGCCGCGGGGCAGCCCGACTTCGGCGGCCATCCGCCGCCGCGCCTGCCCGGCCGCGGCGAGGGCCGAGCGTGCCTGCTCCGGAGTGATGCCGTCCATGCTGACTCCTCACTTTCCTACTTGGAAAGTAAGACTCCACTTTCCCGACAGGAAAGTCAAGGGTGTCTCAGCCCAGCAGCTCGTCCAGATAGCACCAGCGCCACGACTCACCCGGCTCCACACTGCGGATCACCGGATGCCCGGTGCGGTCGAAATGCTTGGTCGCGTGATTGCCCGGCGAGGAGTCACAGCACGCCACATGCCCGCACTCCAGGCACATCCGCAGATGCACCCACACCAGACCCTCCTCGAGGCACTCCCCGCAGGCGTCGGGGGTGTCGGGCACCCGCACGCACGGCGCCTCCCGCAGATGCTCACACGCCCCCGGCGGCAGCGGCGCCCGCAACCCCAGCCCGTCGTCGTCCTCGGCCTCGGCGACCCGGTCGATGGTGGACTCCTCGATATCGAGGGTCGCCATCACCGCCTGCAACACTTCCTGATCGACCTGGCCCGCATCGCGGATCCGCAGCACCGTGTCCCGTTCGGCCGCCAGCATCGCCAGCCGCAGCCGCCGATACTCGCCGCTGGGGGTGACCCGCTGGGATTCCGAGCGCCCCAACAGCTCCCACGCCGACTGCGCCCGCACCACCACCCGGTTGCGCAGCGCGTCCACCACATCCGGCGGCGTCTCGGGCGCGATGTTCTCCTCGAGCGCCTTCAACCCCGCCGTCGTCGCCTGCTGCAGCAGATTGGCCTCCTGCAACAGGTCCTCGGCCCGGCTGGGCCCGCGCAGGCGCAGCATCCGCACCAGCCACGGCAGCGAGAGTCCTTGCAGCAGCAGCGTTCCGCCCACCACCACGACCGCCAGCAGCCGCAGCGTATCCAGCTCCGGGGTGTCGGCGGGCAGCAGCAGCGCCGCCGCCAGCGTCACCACCCCGCGCATCCCCGCCCACCCCACCACGGCCGGACCGGTCCACTCCGGCTTGGGTTTTCCCTGCCGGCGGCCCTCGATCTGCCAGGCGGCGTATGTCGCCGGGAACACCCACACCGGCCGCACCACGATCACCGTCACCAGCACCGCCGCGCACGTCCACAGCAGCGTCGAATGCGGCAGATCGCTGTGCCAGGCGGCCTCCACGATGTGGCGCACCTGCAACCCGATCAGCAGGAACACCGCCGACTCGAGCAGGAACGCGATGGTGCGCCAATTGGTGTGCTCGGCGATGCGCGAGGCCGCGCTCTGCCACTGCGGCGCACCGTGACCCAGGATCAGCCCGCAGGTCACCACCGCGATCACCCCCGAGGCGTGCACCGACTCCGCGGGCAGATACGCGATCCACGGCGCCAGCAGCGACACGCTCGTATCCAGCACCGGATCGCTGATCCGGCGGCGCAGGAACGCCAGCGCCATCGCCGCGGCCACCCCGATCAGCGCGCCGCCGCCGGCCGCGCCGACGAAACTGGCCCCCGCCTGCCACAGCGTCACACTGCCCGCCATCGCCGCGACCGCGGTCCGCAAGGTCACCAGCGCGGTCGCGTCGTTGAACAGCGACTCGCCCTCGAGCAGGGTCACGATCCGGCGCGGCATCCCCACCCGCCGCGCCACCGCGGTCGCCGCGACCGCGTCGGGCGGGGCCACGATCGCCCCGATCGCCACCGCCGCGGAGAACGGCACCGGCAGTAGCCAATACACCACCGCGCCCACCGCGAACGCGGTGAACAACACCAACCCCACCGACAGCAGCGTGATCGAGGTCTTCTTCGGCCGGAAATCCACCAGCGAGGTCCGGATCGCCGTCGTGTACAGCAGCGGCGGCAGCAACCCCAGCAACACCAGTTCGGGCTCGATGTCGAACTCGGGCACGAACGGCAGATACGACGCGATTACCCCGGCCACGGTGAGCACGAACGGCTCACCCAACCCCAGCCGGCGCGCGCCGGCCGCCAGTGCGACCGCGACCGACACCAGCACCACGAGTCCGAACGCCCACTCCACGTGATCATCGTGCCAGTCGCGGTGTCCGATTCCGGCAGCGGCACCGCGGAAGGGTCAGTCGGCGTGGCCCGAGCGGGAGCGGGTGATCGCGAAGACCCCGATGCGCGCGGCCAGCGCCACCACCCACAGCACCACACCGACCATATTGAGCATCGGACCGGCGCCGGTGTAGGAGCCGACCAGGATGGAGACCACACCCGCCGAGAAACACAGCACGGTGGCGGCATGACAGACGGTCAGAGTGATGCGCAGATCGGTGTCCGGACCTGCGGCGCGCTCGATACTGATGGTGAAACTCCTGGCAACACTGTTGAATTCGACCCCAGGCACCATAGCGCCCCGGAGCCGGAAGTGCAGAGTCCGGCAGCTCACCGTTCCCGCCGGGTTCGCGCGCGCACCGCGGTGGCGCTGGTGGACAACGGGATTCGCGCGCCGGATCAGGGGGTCTGCTTGACGCAGATCCAGGTCTGGCCGTCCTTGCGGGCCTCCACCTTCGGCGACTGGTACTGCCAGATGCACGCTATCTGCATGTCGATCGGGGCCTGGCACACCCAGGTGGTCTTGTCGATCACCGCCGGGCGCACCTCGTTGCTCGTCGGATACGTCGCCTTGCAATAGCCCGGCATGTCCCGGATACCGCCCTTGGCCACCTGTTCGGGGGTGAGGCACATGCCGCTGTAGGGGTCGTTCATCGAGAACGACATGTGCAGACCGGTCTGCTTGTACTGCCAGTCGCACGCCTTGCCCAAATCGATGACAGCCTCACACGACTGGCCGTCGACCTGGCCGTAGCCGTAGGACACGCAGTACTGCGCGAGATCCAGCCCGCCGATCGAGGTGGACGCGGGCGTGCTCGGCGCGGTCGAGGATTGGGTGCGATCACCGACGACATTGACGATCAACGGGGTGACGATCACCGCGGCGGCCACCGCCACCACGATCACCGCCAGCGCCCACGCCGGAACGCGGCGCAGCAGTGGCGCGAGCACCCGGTTGGAGAACGGGGTCCACAGCGGGGAGAAGAACTGCGAGAACTGTTCGAGCACGAGCGCCCCTTGTTCGCTTTTGCGGCAGCCCAGCAATCCTATCGCCCGGGCAGGGGTCGCCACAGTCGAAATCACTGGGGCTGCGGCACATTGGCGTCAACGGTGCCGGGGCGCGGATTCCATCGGTTTGCCCGCATCACGCCAGGCGGTGATGCCACCGGCCAGGCTGTGCGCGTCGTACCCGGCGCGGCGGGCCAGCGCCGCGAACCGCAACGACACCTCACCGACCGGGCAGACGAACACCACCGGCCGCGACCGAGAGAACGGGACACCCTGCACGAGCATGTCGTCGAGCTGATCGTCGCGAATGTTCAACGCGCCCGGCACATGGGCGATCCGGTAGGCCATCGCGCCGCGGGTGTCGACGATGGTCGGGCGCGCGCTGTGATCGAGCCGCTCGAGCTCGTCGGGGGACAGCGCCGGGGTGGCGGCGAGTTCGGCCGCGTCCGGGGCCGGGGCGCGACCGGGCTTGCCGAACAGTTCCGGGCGGCGCTTGCGGATATAGGACAGGTACGGCTCGAGCCGATCGCACACGATGATCACCGCGACCAGCGGATCCGCCTGCGCCGAGGGCGGTTCCACCGAAGCCAGGTACTCCAGTGCCGCGGCATAGGTCGCCCCGCTCGTCGGCCCGGCGAGCACGCCGTGCCCGGTGGCCAGGGTCAGAGTGGCGTCGACCGCGCGCCCGGCCTCCACCGCCAGGACGCGGTCGTAGAAGTCGGGCTGGAACAGGCCCACGTCCCACATCTCGGTCTCCGAGCGGATACCGGGAATGAAGTCGCCGCGCTCGGAGACCACCGCGACCGTCTTCAACTCCGGATTGTGTTTGCGCAGAAAGGTCGCCGTGCCGCGGGTGGACCCGGTGGTGCCCAGGCCGCCGATCAGATAGTCGACGCGGGTGATGCCGTCGCGCGCCAGGTCCTCGTGGATCTCGCGCCCGGTGCCGTGATGGTGGGCCTCGAGGTTCTTCTCACTCGTGTACTGCGAGGGGTGATACCAGGCCCCCGGTGCGCGGGCCATGGTCGATTCGATGACCGAGTACACGTCGTTGGGGGCCGTCGGATCCGGGCATTCCGACAATCCCGGCAATTCTTCGATTTCGGTGCCCAACAGCTGCAACAGGTCTCGCACCTCGGCGACCTTGATCCGATTGGTCACCGCCCGCAACCCGATCCCGTGCACCGCCGCCAGTACCCGCAACGCCTTGGCGGTATTGCCGCTCGACGCCTCGATCAGAGTCCGCTTCCCGGCGACGATCTCGTCGAGGTCGTCGCGGATCATGGCCCACGCCACCCGATCCTTCACCGACCCGAACGGGTTGTAGAACTCGAGCTTCGCGTACAGCTCCACCCGCGCGAGCCCGTGCACGGCCGGATCCAGCCGCAGCAGCGGGGTATTGCCGATCAGATCGGTGATGTGGTCGTAGCGCATCAACGCACCTCGTGCCAGTCGACGTCGCGGCACACCCGGAACGTCCCGGATTCGCCGACCACCGCCAGCTTCGGCGGCACCGGATGCATCGAGGCCCGCGCGGCCGACAGATCCATGTGGTAGGCGGCGGTATTGGGGAACACCACGAAATCCCCCGATTGTGGATACCGCGGTAGCCACACCTTGTGGTTGGTGATCAGATCCCGCTCCAGGCACAGCCGCCCCGCCAGGAACACCCCCACCGCACCGGAATTCGGGTCCTCCGCCACGGAATCCGGCCCGTCAGCGCCGCTTCGGGCGGGAACGAGAATCGGATCGACCATCACCTCCTGATCGGCGGGGGTGACGGTGTCGCGGCTCAGATCCAGGTTGACCAGGGTCGACCCGTCGGCGGTCCGCTTCACGAATTCCACCCGGGCCACGGTGATTCCGGCGTGGTCGACCAGCGCCTTGCCCGGTTCGAGCCAGACCTCGAGGAGGTTCTCCCCAGCCACCTGTGCAAAACTGCGGCCGCCCTGCGATTCCAGGCCCGTATCCAGCAGATCGCTGAGCATCCGCGGGGCATCCACAATGTTGGCGTATTTGTGAAAAACTGGTGTCCCGTGCACCGCGCCGTCCTCGACGTGGAAGCCGAAAGTGTTGGCGCCCCAGCTCATCTGCTCGCCACGACCCACCAGTGATTCGCGCAGCGCGTGCACATATGCATCGAATGCCGCCGCGTCGGCGGTGAACACCTGCCGGAAGCCGCCGCCGATATCGATCACCGCCGGGGTCAATCCGTGCCCGTAGGCCCGCTCGGTCAACTCCAGGCAACTCTCCACCGCGCGTACCCGTTCGGCCGGTTCGCCCGAATCCAGGTGAAAGGCGAACCCGCGGAAGTCGATCCGATCCCGCCGCGCCGACAGCAGCTTCAGGGCCTGGTCGCTCTCGGTCAGCGGCACTCCGAACCGGCTCACCGGCGTCCCCGGGAATCCGCACATTCGCACCAAAACCGGCACGGGACTATCCGCCAGTGCCGCAATGCGTTCCAGCTCCCACAGATTGTCGACATTGATGGTCACCCCGGTGCCCACCAGCGCGCGCAACAGACCCTCACCTTTGGGTCCGGTGACTTCGATGTGCGCGGGAGCGAACCCCGCCTTCAACGCCCCCCGCAGCTCGGCCTCCGAGGCCACATCGATGCCGACACCCGCCGCGTGCGCGGTCGCCACGAACGCGCGTGACTGATTCACCTTGTGCGCGTAGCAGATCCGGAACCCCGCCGCGCGCGCCGCCAGCACCGCCCGCAACCGCTCCAGATTCTGCGCGAACACCTGCGGGAACACCAGATGCGCGGGCGACCCGAACTCGGCGACCGCGTCCTCGACCGCGCCCGGCGTGGCCAGGAATTCCGACACCAGCGCATGCATCTTCGCCGGCAGTCCCGGCGGCGCCGCAGCCGTCATACGGCGCTTTCGCTGGTCGCGGGCGTGACGAGGGTCGGGTTGTAGCCGCTGTCACGCAGCGCCTCGAACGCGCGGTGCCGGTTGCGGGGACTGCGGAACTCCGCCACCACCCGCTTGCTGACCAGATCGATATCGCCGACCCCGATGCCCATCGCGTCCAGCACCCCGCCGATGGTGCGCACACAGTGCTTGCACGTCATGTCCGGGACGTAGAACACCTGGTCCTCGGCGGCGAGTTCACCGGTCTCCGATCCGGTTTCGGCCGCCACCTCGACCACCGTGATCCCATCCACGATCCGGGTGAACAGCTCGGTGAACCGGTCGATGACCAGCGGCAGAATGCTGTAGTGCGCGCCGTCGAGCTGATGCGGCATGGCGGCCAGGCAGGCCGGACGGGTGCCCGGCGGCAGCAACGCGTACTGACGCGAGATCAGATCCAGTTCGTCGTGATACTTGGCGATCGCCTCGGCCGCACTCAGCCCCTCGGCGTGGGTGGCGCGGCGCATGACCCGGTGCGCGTCCGCGATGGTCATGTCCTTCATGGCGCGCAGGGTCGCCACCGTCTCCGCCGAATACCGCACGGTCCCATCGGGTTGCGTGGTCAGGGTGACCGCGATCATGCCGCGCCGGTAGCTCGAGGCCTGCAACTCCCAGAACCAGCGCGTCGCCACCGCCGCGTAGATGCCCGAATCGCGCATGCCGATCGCGAATTCGGCCGGCGTGCGATACGGCGTCTCCCGGGCCAGCAGCGCGTGCTGGGCCAGCGCCCGCCCGGCCGCCTCGATGCCCACCCGGAAGATCTCGTGCGGTGCGTGATCGGTGGTGGTGCCGTCGAGCACCGCCTGTTCACGCGGGCCGAGCTTGGCCATGCGCTGGGCCAGCGCGGGATCGGCGTCCAGGGCGTGCCACAGTGCCAGCACCGTCTCGCGCATGGCGATCGGCACGATCGGGCCCAGCCCGCCGGTCCGGAAATGCCCGGTATTGGGGATGCCGTCGCTGTCGGTCCACCCGATCCGGTGGGTCGCGCTGGTCACCTGGTCGGCGCGGCACGGGCGCATGAACCGTTCCAGATACAGCCGCTGCGACAGCGTCAGGTGCGAGCCGGGCTCCGAAGCCAGCGGCGTGCAGGTGTATTCGACGCGGCGCGGGGGCGGCGGCACCGGGACCGCGCCCAGTCCGGGCCGGGCCAGCCCGGCCAGCACTCGCGAGGCGGCGCGGCGGTCGTAGCGGGGTTCGGGGCCTGGCTCGGTCACGAGACCTCCTCGGCAATCGTGGCGACACACTCGGTGAACCGGTCGATCTCGTCGAAGGCGGTGTAGACGTGCGTGCTCACCCGCACCGAATCCTCCGTGTCCGCCGCGGCACCGGTGGGGACGCAGTGCGCGCCCGTGCGGACCAGGAATCCCAGCTCGCTGAGCACGAACCCCAGGTCGGTGGCGCTGATCCCGGCGACGGTGAACGACACGATCCCGTACCCGGTTTCGCACGGCGCGTACGCCGGGCCGGGGGTGAACTCGACGCCGGTGATCGGGCGCAGGCCCGCGATCAGCCGCTGGGTGAGCGCCCTGTCGTGGGCGGTGATCGCCTCGAGGCCCAGCTCGCCCAGCACGTCCAGGGCCGCGCCGAGGGCCAGGATCCCGGGCAGATTCTGGGTGCCGCCCTCCAGCAGCTGCGGCATCGACCCGCCCACCAGGCCCGAATCATCCAGTGACACCGCGGTATTGCCGCCCGGCAGGAACGGCAGCAGTTCGCCGTGCCGGCGGCGGCGGCAGTACAGCACGCCCGTCCCCGGCGCCCCGAACATCTTGTGCGCGGCGAACACCGCGAAATCCGCGTCCAGCTCCGCCACCTTCACCGGCAGGTGCCCGCCGGACTGGCTGCAGTCGAAACACAGCGCGATCCGCGGATCGATGCGCCCGCGCAGTTCTTCCAGGGTGCTCAGCCCGCCGAACACGTGATGCAGATGCGCCACGGTGATCAACCGCGTGCGCGGGGTGATTCGCGCCGCCACATCCTCGACATCTGCTTCGCCGAGCGCGTTCACCCGGTAGGGCACCAGTTCGATACGCCGCCCGAACCGGGCCAGCACCCCGCGCAGATGCTGCCACGGATACACGTTGGAGGCGTGATCGCGTGGGCTGTAGAGGATCTCGTCACCGTCGCCCAGATTCGCCAGCCCCCACGACAGCGCCACCGCGTTCAGCCCGGCCGTGGCCCCGGCGGTGAACACCACCTCATCCGGTGCGGCCCCGATGAATTCGGCCATCGCCGCGCGCACCGCGGCCACCCGGGCGGTCAGCTCACCGGCCCACGGATAGGTGCCGCGCCCGGCATTGGCGGTGCGCTCGCGGTGATAGTGGTGCACCGCCTCGATCACCGGCCGCGGTTTCTGCGTGGTGGAGGCGGAATCGAGGTAGACCTCGGCGGCCTCGGTCAGCGCCGGGAACAGTGCGCGCACGCCGGGGTGCGCCGGTCCGCGGGCGGCGGCGGGCGGCGGGGGCGTAGAGGTCTCGGGTGCCGAGGCGCGCACCATTGCCCTCCCTCCCAGGAGTGAGCGCTGGACGTCACCAACGATACGCACATTTGGCGATCGGCTCGAAGGTTCTGGCGGGCAACCGGTTTCGTTCGGCGTCAAACCTGCCGCTCGGCGGCGAACCGGCCGCTCAGCGTTCGGGTCCGCCCGGATTGCACAGTGCCGACACCGTGGCGTCGTAGCCGACCGCGGGCCGCCACGGCTCGATGTTCCAGCTGGCCTTGTCGGGCGCGACCGCGCGCGCCCACTCCCAATGGCATCGGAACTGGTCGTACATGCCGGGGGAGTCCGCGTCGGGAGCCAGCGCGAGCACCTCACCCCAGGCGCGATCCCCGGCCGTCGGGAACAGATCGATGCGCCCGGCGCGGGTGGGGAAGATCTTCAAGCGGCGTCCGTCGATCTCGTCGGTCCACTCGGTGTGATCGATGAGCGCTTGATCGGCCAGCGGATCCACCGTCGGCGTCGCCGCGCCCGAGATCGCCGCCGCCGTCGTGGGCGCCACCGCGCTCGCCGTGGGCACCGGCTGCACGGGTGCGACGGTCGCCGACACCGGCCCCAGCGAACTGACCACCACCGGCGGCGAGTCCTCGGCCGCACCGCAACCGGTCAGTACCAGTGCCAGCGCGAGCACGGGCGGGCCACCCGCGAGTTTCCAGCGCCGCCGCATGGGCATACGCCCCTTTCGTTCGATTCGTCCGGCCCGGATCCGAAACTACCAGCGACGATCGCTCATACTCCGAACGCGCTGGGCAGACCGGACTTCGGTGCTCCGGTTTTGCCCGCGCTGGTGCATTGGCCCAGACAGCCCCTACGATGTCACGCGCGGGGCGGTTCGTGAAAGAGGGGACCGTCCGGCACCCTTGGTACCGGATGGTTGCTGACTGGTAGGGGAACGATGAATGCCGCGAACGTGAAACTGCTTGTGTGGGAGTGCGACAACACCCTCTGGGATGGGGTGGTGTGCGACTCCACCGCGGGAGCGCTACGCGCCGAGGCCGCGCGCTCACTGCGCATCCTCAACGAGCGCGGTGTCATGCACGCGGTCGCCTCCCGCGGTGAATGGGCCTGGACGGTCGAGCAGCTGCGCCGCCACGGCGTCGCCGACCGCTTCGCCGCCGTCGAGGTCGGCTGGGGCCGCAAGTCCGCCGCCATCGCCCGCATCGCCGAAACCCTCGGTGTGGGTCTGGGCCAGGTCGGCTACATCGACGCCGAACCCCTCGAACGCAGCGAGGTCGCCCACGCCCTGCCCCAGGTCCGCTGCTACGCCGCGCGCCACGTGGATGTGCTCGCCGCCCTCCAGGAGTTCCGCGCCCCTGTCGGCGACGTCCCGCCGCCCACCTCCCCGATGGGCATCTCCCACATCCACGCGCACTGAAACCACGGTCCCGACCGCGCACGAGCAACCGGTGCCGCGGCGGGCCGGGGCGACTCTCGACCCGTCGGCGACCGCGCGGGATCCTGCCCTCGCCGACACACGCGAATTCGTTCGACGCTCATGAGAAAGGCCCCCGGTCGATGACGACCGGGGGCCTTTCTCCACTCACGTCGGGTCAGGCGGGCGTGGATTCGGACTTGCCGCCACGGATTTCGACGATCGGCAGCACCAGGGCCGCCGGAGCCGAGGCAGGGACCATCGGCTGCGATGGTGCGACGGGTGCGATCCGGGTGTAGCCGGCGGACTGTTCGGGGCGAGTGTCGGCCTGGCCCTTGTTCGGCCACATCGCCGCGGCGCGCTCGGCCTGGGCGGTGATCGTCAGCGACGGGTTCACACCCAGGTTGGCCGAGACCGCCGCACCGTCGACGACCGAGAGGGTGGGGTAGCCGTAGACGCGGTGGTAGGCGTCGATGACACCGTGGTCGGCGTCCGCCCCGATGGCCGCGCCGCCCAGGAAGTGCGCGGTCAGCGGGATATTGAACACCTCGCCCCAGGTGCCGCCCGCGACACCGCCGATGGTGTCGGCCACCTTGCGGGTGACCTCGTTGCCGGCCGGGATCCAGGTCGGATTCGGTTCGCCGTGGCCCTGTTTGGAGGTGAGCTTGCGCCCGAACAGCCCGCGCTTGGTGTAGGTGGTGATCGAGTTGTCCAGATGCTGCATCACCAGCGAGATGATGGTGCGCTCACTCCAGTTCTTCACCGACATGAACTGCAGCAGCATCAGCGGGTGCCGCAGCACGATGCCCAGGAAGCGCAGCCAGCGCGGGATGCTGCCGCCGCCGTCGACCATGAGCGTCTGCAGCAGGCCCATCGAATTGGAGCCCTTGCCGTAGCGAACCGGCTCGATGTGGGTGTCGGGGGTCGGGTGGATCGAGGAGGTGATGGCCACGCCACGGGTGTAGTCGACGTCGGGGTTCACCTTGCGGGTGGCCGCGCCGAGGATGGATTCGGAGTTGGTGCGGGTCAGCAGGCCCAGGCGCGGCGACAGCCGCGGCAGCACGCCCTTGTCGCGCATGGCGAACAGCAGCTGCTGGGTGCCGCGGGTGCCGGCGGCCAGCACCACGTGCTTGGCGGTGTAGGTCTTGGGCTGCTTGCGGAACCAGGCGCCGGTGCGTTCGGTCTCCACGTCCCAGGTGCCGTCGGGCAGCGGGCGCACGGTGGTGACCGTGGTCATCGGGAACACCTGCGCGCCACCCTTTTCCGCCAGGTACAGGTAGTTCTTGACCAGGGTGTTCTTGGCGTTGTGGCGGCAGCCGGTCATGCACTCGCCGCATTCGATGCAGCCGGTGCGCTCGGGGCCCGCGCCGCCGAAGTACGGGTCGGGCACGGTCTTGCCCGCCTCGCCGAAGAACACCCCGACCGGGGTCTGCACGAAGGTGTCGCCCACGCCCAGGTCCTCGGCGACCTGCTTGAACACCTCGTCCGCGGGAGTCATGTGCGGATTGGTGACCACGCCGAGCATCTTGCGGGCCTGGTCGTAATAGGGCATCAGCTCGTCGTGCCAGTCGGTGATCTCGCGCCACTGCGGGTCGGCGAAGAACGGGGCCGGGGGCACGTACAGGGTGTTGGCGTAGTTGAGGGAGCCGCCGCCCACGCCCGCGCCCGCCAGGATCAGCACATCGCGCAGCGGGTGGATGCGCTGAATACCGAAGCAGCCCAGCTTCGGAGCCCACAGGAACTTGCGCAGGTCCCAGCTGGTGTCGGGGAGCTCGTCGTCGGCGTAGCGCTGACCGGCCTCGAGCACGCCGACCGAATAGCCCTTCTCGGTCAGGCGCAGTGCGCTGACACTGCCGCCGAAGCCGGACCCGACGATGAGCACGTCGAAATCGGTGTCGCGTTGGGTCATGAGGACTCCCTTGTCGTCGTCGACAGTGTGGCGGCGGTTACGCTAATGCGGACAGTTGTGGCTGTCAACGTCGGCCGGGTTGCGGTATCTATGCTGTTCGCGTGGACCGATACAGCCGCCTGCAACTCGCCGAACTCAGCGGTGTGGCCGCCCGCACCATCCGCTACTACCACTCGGTCGGCGTGCTGCCCAAGCCCGGCCGCGCCGGCAAGGAAGCGGTCTACGGTCCCGACCACCTGGAACGACTGCGAGCCATCACCGCCATGCAGGCGCGCGGGCTGCGCCTGGACGCCATCCGCGAGGTGTTCGAGGCCGAGGTCCCCGGCGACGGCGACTGGCGGGAGGTCTTCGATCCGCGCTACAGCGGCGAAAACGACACCGGCACGGTCCTCGACGACGACGCCCTGACCCAATTGCTCGGCGATCGCCGCCCCGAGATCCTCGACGACCTGCTGGCCGAGGGCTACCTCGAACCGCTCGGCGCCCGCTGGCGGGTACCCGAACCGGCCATGCTCACCGGCGCGCTGATCCTCTACGACGTGGGCACCGACATCGCGTTGTCGGGCGTGCTGCGCAAGCTGATCCGCACCCACATCGCCACCCTGGCCGACGAGATGATCCGGGTGGTCCGCGAAGCCTCGGGCCGGGAGTACACCGGCGAGGGCATCGATCAGGACCTGGATCGCTTCCGCGACCGGTTCCGCGCCGCGGCCCGCGAGGTCGGCGGCGCGACCCTGGTCGAGGAGATCGAACGCGCGGTCCGCCGGCGCTGAACCGCGCCCCCGCATCAGGGCGCGGGCACCGCGGTGGGGACGGTGACGGGGTGCTCGCAGCTGGCCGGGGGATCGACCAGTGTGCAGTCGGAGGGGAAGCGCACCGGTTCGTAGCCCGAGGGCACCCCGCCGGCGGTGATGATCTGACGGTAGGTGTCGACCGCGTCGGTGGGCTTGCGGGTCAGGCTCGGATCGGTCTGCACGTCCACGGTGTAGAGGCCGAATCGCGGTGCGAACGAACCCCACTCGTAGTTGTCGGTCAGGCTCCAGTAGTTGTAGCCGACCAGGTTCATGCCGTCTGCCTTGGCGCGTTGCAGCCAGTACACGGTGTCGCGCAGATGATCGGAGCGGGTGTAGCCGTCGGCGCGCGGCTTGCCGTTCTCGGTCGGCATGCCGTTCTCCACCACCCACAGCGGCTTGCCGGGGAACATCTTCGAATAGTGTTGCAGCGCATAGTAGATGCCCTCGGGCCGGATCGGCAGGTCCCACATCCCGGCCGGGGGAGCGACCGACCCGTCGGGCAGGTTGACCGTAGTGGCCTTGGGCGGTTCGTAACCGAAGTAGTAGTCCACGCCGATGAAGTCGAGCTTGTCGCCGATGCGTTCCATGAGCGGCCCGTTGACCTGCGCCTCGGCCCCGGCTACATAGCCGACATTGCTGGTGACCAGCGCCTTGGGCTGCACCTTGTGGATGTAGTCGTAGATCTCGTTGTGCACCTGGGCGACCCGGTCGAGCATCTGGTCGGCGTCGGTGTCGTTCTGGCGCACCTCGTGCATGATGTAGGCGACCGGCTCGTTGACCGTCACCCACACCGGATTGCGGGAGGTGTAGCGGTCGACCACCTTGCGGGCGTTGGCCAGCCAGTCGCCCACCATGGCGTCGTCGTTCCAGCCGCCGCGTTCGGCGGCCCAGCCCGGGTACACCCAATGGTCCAGCGTGAGCATGGGTTCCATGCCATTGGCCACGATGTCGTCGATGACGCGGTCGTAGAAGGCGAACCCCTCCTCGTCCCACACGCCGGGTTCGGGTTGCAGGCGCGCCCATTCGATGCCGATGCGGAACACCTTCGAGCCCAGACCCGCGGCCAGCGCGATGTCGGTCTGGTAGCGGGAGCGGAAGTCGATGGAGTTGCGGTAGCGGTCCCACCCGGGATTGGCGTCGATGTAGTGCATCCAGTTGCTGTCGGGGGCGTGCCCCTCGGACTGGAAGCCGGAGGCCGCCACGCCCCACAGGAAGTCCGGGCCCAGCCCGCCGTGGGTGCCCGGGGTCGCGGGCGGCAGTGCGGGAGTCGCGTGCGCGGCGGTGGCCACCGGCAGCAGCGTCGCGGCGGCGGCGAGCCCAGCTAGGACTAGTCGGTGCAGGCGACGGCGCATCGGGGCTCCTTCTCCGGGACGCCTGGTCGGAATGTCCCATTCGGAGCGTAGCTGCCGGTTAGCTGAATTCTGGGGCAGCAAGGGGCGTGTCGCGGAACCGGTGCGCGCCGGCTCACCCGCCGATCAGCGCCGGATTTCCGGACCGGAAAACCCTCGCGACTCCCTCACCTGCGGCGACAACCCTCCGGTCGGCGATCTCGATGTCGAGCCGGAACCGCGCCGCCTACCGTTCGAGATGTACCGGCCTGTGGCCCAAGCGGTTCCAGGAGGGGGAGTCACAGTCCGGTGCAACCGCCCGGCGATGCCCGTGCGCGGCAGTATCACCGGGTCGGCGCGGGCATCGATCAGCGAAAGGCCCGCCGACGGTCGGGTCGGCCGGTCGCCGTCCGGCACACCGGCGTCGTGGGTGATGGCGCGAAGGGCGTCCACGGCGTCGGTGAGCCGGCGGCGGTTCTCATGCGCCCGGTTCGTCGTCGCGCGGCTCGGGTTTCGGCGCGGTGCTCGCTCCGTGCGGGCCGGGGCCGCGATGGCCGTGCGGTTCGTGGTGCCCGGGTCGGGCGAACGGGCGGCCGGGCGCGGGCGGCATGCCGGGACCCTGCGGCCATTCGGGCATGCCTGGCATGGAAGGCATTCGGGGCATCGACGGCATGGGCGGAATGCCCGGCATGGGTGGAATGGTGGGAACCGGAGGGATCGGCGGTGTGGCGTGCAGGGGCGGAATCGGCATGCCGGTGGCGGTTCCGCCGAACCGCTGAAACGCGGCTTGACGTGAGGTGCCGAAGATTTCGCCGATCTCGGCCCAGGTCCGCCCTTCGTCGCGGGCCTGCCGCACCAGCGACCGCAGCACGTCGTCGACGACCCCGTCGAGACTGCGCGCGGCCCGCAGCGCGGCCATCACCGAGGGCGGCGGAACGCCCTGGCCGGGGCGCAACACCTCGACCACGACATCGGCATTGGTGGACAACAGCTTTGCCAGGATCGCTCGCTCGTCGGCGGGGTCCCGGTGCGGGGAATCGCTCATATGTAAATGCTGCCTTGACATGAAATCGGCTGTCAAGGAACGATTTACACGCCCCGCTTACTGAGCATTAGCTGAAAGAAATGCGCTTTGTTTGCCGCCCCTATAACGTGTTCGTCAGCGATCTGGAGGTGCAGGGCGGAGGACACCTGAAATATGACCGATCCAGAGAGATGCGCGGCCGAACACGAGCTGTTCGAGCTGGTTCGAAAGGCCGGATTCGAGGGACCGGCCTGGAAGCTGTTGGCGGACAGCCTGGTTCGCCACGCGTTGACCGTCCTGGGGCCGTGGGTGCGCAGCGGGTGGATTTTCCCGGTCGCCGAAGGCGAGGGGATGCCCCTGCGCCCGACCGCCCAGGAGCGGTTGCTGGTGGAGACCCGCTTCGCCGAGGACTTCGTGCGCGAGACCATCACTCGCGCACTCGAACGCTTCCGCCGCGTCGCCCGCGACGGCGACGGCTGGAACGCCGACAGCGGACAGAGCCTGGGCGGCTACTTCCTCGGCGAGTGCGTGCGCGCCTTCGCCGAGCACTTCCGCCGCAGCCGCCGCGGCGGGGACCTCTACCGGTACCAGCCCGCGACCCCGATAACGGTGGTGAGCGCGGACGGCCCCGAGCTGTCCGAGATCATGGCCGCCACCGCGGACATCGCCGGATCCGTCGTCTCCCGCCTGGCGTTCCGCAGCCGCCTGGCGGGCCTGAACGACCGCGACCGCGCGCTGGCGTGGGGCAAGGCGATGGGCCTGACCGCCCACGAGATCGCGCAGCTGTTCGGATTCCCCTCGGTGCCGGCCGTCGAAGTGCGCTGGGCCGGCCTACGCGGCGACCACGACTGGATGCCCGGTCTCGACGGCAAGGAGATGGCCCAATGAGCCCCGATGACGCCCCCGACCCGGTCCTGCGCATCGCCGAACTGCTCGAACGTTCCTCGCTCAACGACCCTGCCCTGCACCGCCTCTACGCCCGCATCCCGCACCGCGCCCCCGCACCGCGCACCATTCCCGCCCCGATCCCCTCGGCCGTCACCGGCTTCGCGGCCCGGCTCAACGAGCTCTTCGACGCCATGCCCGCCCCCGGCGGCCGCCCACACACCAATTCCGCGGTCGCGACCCAACTCACCGCCTGGGGCCACCCGATCTCCAAGCCCTACCTGAGCCAGCTCCGCTCGGGCGCGCGCACCAACCCTTCCCGCGAAACCATCGCCGCCCTGGCCCGCTACTTCCGCGTCCGCCCCGACCATTTCGCCACCGACGCCCACCCCGTCCCCCGCGGCCACGACCTCGACCTGCTCACCCGCCTGCAATTCCCCGGCCTGCGCGGACTCACCATCGCCGCTGTCGATCTGAGCGAGGAATCCCAGCACCTGCTCATCACAATGGCCGAGCGCCTGCGCATGACCGAGGGCCTGCCCGAGGTGGGTGCCGGCGGCGTCGAATAGCCGGGCGTCACCGTGCCACGGGCAATTTGAGGGCTATCCGTCGAACTGGGGAAGCCTGTGGCTGATATATGAAATATCTTGTGCCGAGCCCGGCTTGGGAAAGCCGTGGTCTGGCACTGTGGCCGGGTGCCGAACCCTGAACCGTCCGTCCTCGCTGCCTACCGCGCCGTCCCCGACGCGGGCCCGCTGCCGCTGGGGCGTCGGGCGGTGGCCGAGTTCGCCGGCACGGCCGCGCTCGCGGCGGTGGTGATCGGTTCGGGTATCGCGGCCGATCAGTTCTCGCCCGCTGATCTCGGATTGCGGCTGCTGGAGAACTCGACCGCGAGTGCGCTGGGGCTGGCCGTGCTCATCGTGATCTTCGGGCCGATCTCGGGTGCGCACCTCAATCCGGTGGTGTCGCTGGCGGATTGGCTGGGTGGTCGGCGCGAGCGCCGGGGACTGTCCACTCGGGCGTTCGGCGTCTACGTCGCCGCCCAGGTCTCGGGCGCGATCGCCGGCGCGGTACTGGCCAACGCGATGTTCGATCGGTCCCCGGTGCAACTCGCGACCCAGCAGCGCGTCACCGGCGGCCACCTGCTCGGTGAAACCCTCGCCGCCGCCGGACTGGTCGCGGTCGGTTTCGCGGCCGCCCGGCTCGGACGCGGGGCCGGTGCCGCCGCCGTGGCCGCCTATCTGGGTTCGGCCATCTGGTTCACCAGCTCCGGTTCGTTCGCCAATCCCGCGCTCACCCTCGGACGGATGCTGTCGGATTCGTTCACCGGCATCGCCCCATCCTCGGTGCCCGCGTTCACCGCGGCCCAGATCCTCGGCGGCCTGGCCGGTTCCAGCCTGATCACCCTGCTCTACCGGCCGGCCGTTCGCGGCGTCTAGGCCCCGCGCGTGGTCGAGGGGACCGCGAACGAGGTGCGGTCACCGGACCATCCGTCGGCCGGGACCAGGGTCTCGAGCATGGCCAGTTCCTCGGTTCCGAGCTCGACCGCCGCCGCGGCGGCGTTCTCCAGGATCCGCACCGCGCGGCGGCTGCCCGGGATCGGCATCACATCCGGTCCCTGGGCCAGCAGCCACGCCAGCGCCAGCTGGCCTGCCGAAATGCCCAGCCGCGTGGCCATCTCGCGCAACGCTGCCACCTGTGCCAGATTCTCGTCGAGGTGTTCGCCCTGGAAACGGGGATCGTGACGGCGGAAATCGGCGTCGGCGGCCGAGCTGGAATCGAGGGTGGCGGTGAGCAGGCCGCGGCCCAGCGGGCTGTAGGGCACCAGGCCGACCCCGAGTTCGCGGGCCACCGGCACGATGTCGCGTTCGGGTTCGCGCCACAGCATCGACCATTCGAACTGCACCGCCGCGATCGGTGCGACCGTGACCGCCGCCCGCAGCTGTTCGGGCGTCGCTTCGGAGATGCCCAGGTGCCGAACCTTCCCGGCCCGCACCAATTCGGCCATCGCGCCCACGGTTTCGGCGACCGGCACCTGCGGATCGACCCGATGCAGGTAGTACAGGTCGATGACCTCGCGCCCGAGCCGCTCCAGCGACGCCTCGCAGTAGCGCCGCACATTCTCCGGCGTGCCGTCGAGCCCGACCCCGGCCTCGGTGCGCACGATCCCGAACTTGGTCGCCACCACCGCGTCGGTCCCGGCCAGCGCGCGCCCGACCAGCTGCTCGTTGTGCCCGCCCCCGTAACTCATCGCCGTGTCGAACACGGTGATGCCCGCCTCATACGCCGCCCGCAGGGCCGCGGTCGACTCGGCATCGTCGGCCGCGCCGTACCCCTGGGAGAAGCCCATGCATCCCAGGCCGATCGCCGACACCGTCAAACCGTCCCCGAGTCGCTGCATCCGCATGCCGTCCATGCTGTCAGTCCAGCGGTGCCGCCGCCAATCGGAGCATCGATGAAATCCCTTGGCGGCCGGATGGTTCGGTCGCGGCGGTCCCGGTGTCAGGCGGTGCTGAAGCGGGTCGCGATATCGGTCGCGGTGATCTTGGCCAGGTCGACCAGGAACGGCAGTCGCTCGGGAATCATCAGTGTGGTGGGGCCGCGCAGGCCCAGTGCGAAGCGGTACGGGGTGGTGGGGGTGAGGATCGGAACGGACAGGGTGCGGAAACCGGGATCGAGTTCCTCGTCGTTGTAGGCGTAGCCGCGTTCGCGGGTGCGGGTGAGCTCGGCGCGCATTTCGGCCGGAGTCGACACCGACCGGTCGGTGCCCTCGTCGTAGGGGAGCGACTCGAGTTCGGCGTCGGTGGTCTCGTTCCAGGCCAGCAGCGTCTTGCCGAGAGCGCTGGCGTGCAAGGGCAACCGAACGCCCTGCAGCCGGTGGCCGTCGCTGTCGCGCCAGCGGCTGGTGGCCAGCAGCACCGCGTGAATGCTGTGCCGGACGGCGAGCGAGACGCTCGCGCCGGTGGTGGCGGCGAGCTGTTCCAGAGCGGGCTCGGCCAGGTAGATGCGGTGCTGGCGATAGGCGATCTGCCCGTATTCGGCCAGCGCGCCGCCCATCCGGTAGCGGCCCGAATCCGCTGTCTTGTCGAGGAATCCGGCCTGCACCAGCGCGGTCAGCAGCCGATGGGCGGTGCTGACCGCCAACCCCTGCTGCCGCGCGACCTCGGAAACCCCGCGTTCCTGCCCATCGCGGAAACAGTCGAGCACCGACAGGGCACGAGCGACGGTTTGCACTCCGGAACCTTCCACGGTGGGGACCGTAGCACAGGACCGGCGTCCAACCGGCGCTCTGCTTTCCACTATCTGGAAAGCGTACGGGGAACGGCCATAACCGTTTCCGGAGAACTCTGTCAACCCTTCCGATCCTCGGAAAGCATTACCTCGCCTCGCCCCGCCGGAATCCCTACTGTCCCCAGGCATCGTTGGACAGTTCCGAACGGAAGAGGTGCCCTCCATGTACCGCACGCGCCGGCCACGCCGTTGGCGTCACGCCCTGATCCTGGCTCCCGTCGTCGCCCTGGTCGCCGCGTGCGGCTCCGGTTCCGGCTCCACCGAGGCCACCCCGGGCGAGATCGTGCTCAAGGTCGTCGATCCGGGCAATGCCGGACCACTCGCGGTCGGCAAACGCGAGGGACTCTTCGACAAGGCGCTCGCCCCGCTGCACGCCCGCGTCGAATGGGTCACCACGACACCGGGTTTCAGCTCCATGCTCAAACTGTTCAACACCAAGGAACTCGACGTCTCCGACGCCGCCTTCAGCCCGGTGATCGGAGCCCTGTCCAAGGACGTGGCCGTGCGTATCGTCTCGGTGTCGGATCCGGCGGGCAAGGACCAGAGCGGCATCCTGGCCGCGCCCGGGTCGGGCATCAAGTCGGTCGCCGACCTGGTCGGCAAGCGGGTCGCGGTGAATCCGGCCGGCAAGGGCGAGTACATCCTGCTGCAGGCCCTCGCCCAGGCCGGCGTGCCGGCCGACAAGGTGACCCGGGTTCCCTTGCAGCAGAAGGACGCCGCCTCCGCCTTCGCCACCGGCAAGGTCGACGCCTGGGCCTCGTTCCTGGTGCCCTACCAGGAGGCCAAGGCCAACGGCGGCGTCGAGATCGCCACCGAGCAGTCCATCGGCTCCAAGGACAACACCGTCTTCGTCTTCCGCACCGAGGTCGCCGACCGGCACCCCGAGATCGCGGCCGCCTTCCTGCAGACGGTCCAGCAGCTCACGATTCGCCAGCGCGCCAACCCCGCCGAGTTCCAGAACGTGTTCGACCAGTCCGGTCCGCGCGCCCTGAGCGGTCCCCGGCTGGCCGACGCGATCCGCGTCGGCGGTGAGGCCACCGCGCCGCATCTGCCCACCGACTCCGATGCTGCGGATCTGGCCGCCATCGTGAAGTTGTTCCGCGACAACGGCGTCATCAACCGCGACGTCACCGCCGCCGACATCTTCTACGACCTGAAGTCCAAACTCACCCCCGAGCAGTCGGCCGGGCTGCAGCAGGGCCGCTGACATGGACGCGACCGCCGCGGCGCGGGCCGGACTGGCCCCGCCCCGCGCCCGGACCGAACGCGCCCGGCCCGCATGGGTTTCCGTGCCGCTGAGGTTCGTGCTGCCCGCGCTGATCATCGCGGCGTGGTGGATCGCGGCCGGCACCGGCGCGCTGTCGCCGCAGGTGCTGGCCGGACCGCGCAAGGTGTGGTCGGCGCTGCTCGAGCTGGCTCGCAGCGGTCAGCTGGTGGACTTCGCGCTGGCCTCCTTCACCCGCGCCGCGATCGGTGTCGCGCTGGGGGTGGGCGCGGGGCTGCTGCTGGGCCTGGTGGCCGGATTGTCGAGTCTCGGTGAGGAACTGGTGGACTCGACCCTGCAGATCGTGCGCGCGGTGCCGTTCCTGGCGCTGGTGCCGCTGTTCATCGCCTGGTTCGGCATCGACGAGCTGTACAAGGTGGCGCTCATCGCGGTGGCCACGGTCGCGCCGATGTACGCCTACACCTATCTGGGCGTGCGCAATGTGGACCGCAAGCTGATCGAGGCCGCGCGCGGGTTCGGGCTCGGCGGCATAAGACTGGTGCTCGAGGTGATCCTGCCCGCGGCACTGCCGGGGGTATTGATGGCGCTGCGAGTGTGCCTGTCCATCAGCATCACCGGTCTCATCGCCGCCGAACAGGTCGGCACCACCGAGGGCGTCGGGTACCTGGTCACCCTCGCCCAGGAGTACAACCGCACCGACTACATGGTGCTGTGCGTGGTGCTCTACGCGCTGCTGGGCCTGATCTTCGACGCCGCGGTGCGGCTGATCGAGCGCGTGGCCATGCCGTGGCGCGGACAGGCGGCGCTGCGATGACCACCCTCGACCACACCAGGGCGAACACCGCCACACAGGACACGTCCCGAGCCGACGACGCGGCCCTCGGCGAGCCTGCCGCGCCGCTCGCGGTCTCCATCACCGGGCTGCGGAAGTCCTTCGGCGAGAAGGTGATTCTCGACGACGTCGACCTCACCATCCGGCGCGGGGAGTTCGTGGCGCTGCTGGGCCCCAGCGGCACCGGCAAGACCACCCTGCTGCGGCTGCTCACCGGACTCGAACAGCCCGACGCCGGGCAGGTCCTGGTTCCGCCCGCCCGCACCACCGTCTACCAGGAGCCCCGCCTGGTCCCCTCCAAACGGGTGCTGGCCAATGTGACCATCGGACAGCGTCGTTCCCGCGCCACCCGCGACGCCGGACTGCGCGCCCTGGCCGAGGTGCACCTCGACGGCAAGGCCCGCCAATGGCCCGCCACCCTGTCCGGCGGCGAAGCGCAACGCGCGGCCCTGGCCCGCGCCCTGGTGCGGGAACCCGACCTGCTGTTGCTCGACGAACCCTTCGCCGCCCTCGACGCCCTCACCCGGCTGCGAATGCAGGACCTGGTCGGCGATCTGGTGGCCCGCCACCGCCCGGCCGTGCTCATGGTCACCCACGACGTGGACGAGGCGGTACGCCTGGCCGACCGGGTGCTCATCCTCGACCGCGGCCGCTTCGCTGTCGACCGGGCCATCGAGCTGCCCCACCCCCGCGACCACACCGACCCGGCGGCGCTTCTCTACCGCTCGGCGTTCCTCGCCCAGCTCGGCGTCGGCGCCGACCCCGAAAAACCCAGGAGCACACCATGACCGACACCCTCTGGTACACCCGCTGCCCGGTCCCCACGGCCAGCGGCCTCGCCCACAGCCTCGGCTGGCTCGGCGACACCGCCGCGCGCAACGGCCTGGCCTTCGGCGTGCTGCAGGACGCGGGCCCCGAACTCGCGGTCCGCCACTTCGACCACACCCTGCCCGGGCTGATCCGCGAGGGCGGCAACGTCCCGGCCCTGGCCGCCCGCGCCCAGGGTTCACCCACCCGCCTGATCGGCCTGACCTGGATCGACGAGGCGCAAGCCATTGTGGTCGGCCCGCATTCACCGGTCGCGTCCGCCGCCGAGCTGGCGGGGCTGCGCGTCGGCATCCCGGCCTGGGCCCGCGATCAGGCCCGCAGCTTCCCGCGCGCCATGGCCCTGCACGGGTTCGCCAACGCGCTGCGCCCGGCCGGGCTCACCCTCGCCGATGTCCGGATCGTCGAGCTCGGCGTGGATCCGAATCCGCAGGTGCGCACCGAGATCCAGCCTCGCGAGCGCGCCCTGGCCTGGGGCGTCGCCGAACTGCTCGACGGCACGGTCGACGCCGTCTACGTCAAGGGCGCGCACGCGCAGGAGGTCGCGAAGGAACACGGTCTGCGGGTCGCGGTCGATCTCGACGCCTCCGCCACCCGGGCCCTGCGCGTCAACAACGGCACGCCCCGGCCCCTGACCGTGCACCAGGAGCTGCTCGACACCCGCCCGGAGGCGGTGATCGGCTTCCTCGCGCAAACCCTGCGCGCCGCCGACTGGGCCACCACCGACCGCGCCGCGGCCGCCGAGGTGCTGCAACGCGAAACCCTGTCCGGCCCGGACGGTGTCATCGCCGCCTATGGCACCGACTTCACCGTCGGCCTGCATCCGAGCCTGTCGCCCGACCGTGTCGAACTGCTGGCGGCGCAGAAGCAGTTCCTCTACGCGCACGGCTTCCTGGCCGCCGACTTCGACCTCGACTCGTGGCTGGCGCCCGAACCCCTCGAACAGGCGCGTGCGCTGGTGGCCGCCGGACAGGTGGCGGCATGACCGACTTCGTGTGGCGGCTGCCCAGCCGCGGCGACGGCCGTCGCGCCCACCCCGGCCAGCGGCATCGCGGTCGCGGTCAGGCTCCGATCCCGGCTGCCGACGCGGGCGCGAATCTCGTGCGGCCGCAGGAGAATCCCGCGAGCCCGCAGGGTATCGGCGACCGCTCGACCACGCCCGGACCCGGATACCGCGATATCACCGATGTCCGGCCGGGACGCTTCGGCCCGTTCGACGACCTGCACCAGATCGTGCACGCCGCGGAACTGTCCGGACTCGACGGGATTCTCGCTCCCTACGACCCGGCGGGGGAGGAATCCTGGATCGTCGCGGCCGGCGCGCTGCGCGCCACCCGGCACGCACGGGTGATCGTCGAGTTCCACCCCGCGTTCGGGACGCCGGTGTACGCCGCCAAGATCTCGGCGTCGCTGCAACGGTTCTCGGCGGGCCGCCTGGCCTGGCGGCTCGCGGTCGACACCGACCCGGTGGAGGCACGCCGGCGCGGCGACCGCGTCGAGGGCGACGACCGATACGCGCGGGCGGCGGAATTCCTCACCGTCGCCCGTGGCGTCTGGAACGAATCCGAGGTGACCCCCGCGGGTTTCGGCGGCACCGGATTCGACTTCGCGGGCGAGCATTACGACGTCGTCAACGGCGGATTCCGCGGCATCCTGTCCGGCCTGCCGTTCCCGGTCGTCCACCTGAGCGGGAATTCGGCCGCGGCCCTGGACCTCTCGGCGCGGCACGCCGACGTGCACACCTTCACCGAGACACCCGACGGAATCGAACCGGCTCTCACCCGGCTGCGCGCGCTGACCGCCGCGACCGGACGCACCGTGCGCACCGGCGTCGAGGTCCCGATCATCGCCCGCGCCACCGAGGCCGAGGCGTGGGCCCGGGTCGAGAGGCAGTGGCGCGAACTGTATCCGGGCGCCACCGACGCCACGGCGCTGCGACTGGGCGAGGAGCGCTGGGCGGGCTTCGCCCACCTGGGCTATCCCCAGGACATCGGCTTGGTCGGCAGCTACGACCAGGTGGCGCGGCGGCTGCGCGACTACGCGGCCGCCGGGGTCGGCACCGTCGTGCTCTCGGGCCACCCGCACCTCGAGGAGGTCCATCGGACCGGTGAACACCTGCTGTTCCGGGCCGACCCGGCCGGCCGCACCCTGAAGGAGGCCACCGCATGACCATCGACATCTATTGGCGCATCGGCATGGAAGGCGATCACGCCTCCCTGCGCACCCCGCGCCGCTACAACCGCGGCCACGCCGGCGGCTACGGGCCCGGCAATATCGCCCCGGCCGTCCGTGGCGGCGAGCTCGACGGCTACAGCTATCTCGATCACGCCGTGGCCGTGGCCCGCGCCTCGGAGTCGGCCGGATTCCTCGGCGGGCTGCTGCCCTCGTTCCCGATCACCGAGGACCCCTGGGCGGTGGCCGCGGCGCTGGCCCGCGACACCACCACCTACCGATTCATGGTCGCCTTCCAGCCCGGCTTCCTGCACCCGGTGCAAGCCGCGCGCATGTCGGCGAGCCTGCAGCGCGCCACCGGCGGACGGCTGGTCTACAACATCATCAGCGGCGGCGGGGGACCGGCCCAACTGTGGTGGGGCGACAAGGTTTCCCACGACGACCGCTATGCGCGCACCAGCGAATTCCTCGACGTCCTGCGCGGGGTCTGGGACGGCGAACCGTTCGACCACGCGGGCCGCTTCTTCCACACCGAGGGCGCGGCCCTGCCGCCCGCCCTGGCCGGACAACCCTTTCCCGAGGTCTACTTCTCCGGCTCCTCGCCCGCCGCGGTGGAGGCCGCCGGACGCCACGCCGACTACTACCTGTCCTGGCTCGAGCCCTTCGCCGACCTGCGCGCCAAATTCGACGGCGTCCGCGCCCACGCCGAACGGACCGGCCGCGCACCCAAGTTCGCCGTCCGCATCGACATCGTCGCCCGCGACACCGAGGAGGCCGCCTGGGCCGAGATCGAGCAGGGCTGGGCGTTCGTCGACCGCGCCGCCGCCAACCGGGCCGCCCAGGGCGATTCGGTGGGCGCGGCCCGCATCCAGGGCTGGGTGCCCGAAACCATCACCGGCTACCGGGATCTGGAGGTGCAACCCAATGTGTGGTGCGGCTTCAGCCTGATCCGCGGCGGGCCCGCCTTCGGACTGGTCGGCAGCTACGAGCAGGTCGCCCAGCGCCTCGACGAACTCGTCGACCTCGGCGTGGACGCCTTCATCCTGGCCGGGAACCCGCACCTGGAGGAGGCCTACCGCGTCGGCGAGGAAGTGCTGCCGCTGCTGGGCCGCTCCCGCCTCGCCCGCCCGGCGCCCGTCCCGCCCACGACCCCGGCCGTCCCGGCCGCGTCCCCGGAAAACCGAATTCACCAGGAGATCTCATGAGCATCCGCGTGGGCTACTTCCCGCACAACAACTCGCTGTTCGTGCTGCGGCATCGCGGCATCCTCGAACGCGCCCTGCCCGATGTGGAATGGGTGGACCTGCGCGAACTGCCCCGGCCCGCGCCTGTCGATGTGAAATCGGCCCTGCCGTCCCAGCATTCGGACTGGCTGTTCGACGAACGCGGCTACGACTTCATCGGCACCGGATTCACCCCGCCGATCACCGCCCTGGCCAACGACCGCGACATCGTCTACGTCGGCATCTCCGGTCCGCGCATCGAGAACGGACGCCTGGTGACCCTGGCGGGCAGCGGCATCGAGACCGCGGCCGACCTGAAGGGCAAGCGGGTCGGCATCGCGCACGGCTCCTGGCAGACCACGCTGCTGCTGTTCGCCCTGGACCGCGCCGGGCTCGGCTGGGCCGACATCGAACCGGTCGACACCGACGTGCACGACGGCGGCGATCTGCTGCGTTCCGGTGAACTCGACGCCTGGGTCGGCGCCTATCCGGGTCTGGCCGCCGTGGAGGCCGCCGTCGACCTGCACACCATCGTCGATACCGAATCGGTCTTCAGCCATCCCTCGCTATGGTTCACCCGCCGTGATGTCGCCGAACAGCGCCGCCCGGAACTGGAGGCGATCATCGCCGCACTGCGCGAATCCGACGCCTGGATCGTCGAGCACCCGCGCGAGGCCGCGCGGTATTTCGTGGACGACATCCGCGTGCGCGGCGGGGACGCCGACCTGGACGCGTGGGAAGCCGCCCTGCGCGGCCGGCCCTTCGGAATCGGCCCGGTGACTCCGGAGTTCCTGGCCGAACAGCAGCGCGCCGCGGATCTGCTCGCCGCCAACGGGCTGCTGCCGCGCCGGATCCAGGTCGACGCCGCGGTGCTGGAGTGGATCGGCGACTCCGCGGCCGCCCCGGCCCGGGCCTAGGTGATCATGCCGGGGTGGCGTGCCGCCGAGGTACCGGAACCGGTCCCGGCCGCACGCGACCCCGGCATTTCCGCAGCGGGCGCGGGGGAGTAACTGGACCGCCGGAACCCTCGCGGGGGAGGGCGACCGGGGGTCGAGGCCCGGTAACACCGGTCCCGGCCACCACCTCAGCAATGATGGTCGAACGTCCATATTGTGGCGCTCGGACCTCGGGTTCGGACCCGCTCGGCAAGCCGGTCCACCGCAGCGAGCCCTCGGCCTGCAAGAGTGCGCTGAAATGCGATGAGCTGCATGGACTCCGGTCGGCGGTTTGCTCGGAGATACCGAAAGGTTCGGGGACACAGAGGATTCTGCTATGGTGGCTCCGCCGATTTCAGGATCGGCCGGACGACAAGAGAATTGATGAATCAAGACAACGCCGTGCTGCTTTCCTGGGTCCTCGCTGCCGCGCTCGTACTCGCCGTGGTGGGGGTGGTATTCCTGTGGCGCGCCCTGCGCGCCGAACGTGGCCGTGTCGCGGCCGTGCGCGAAGAGCAGGTGGATCGCGAGGCCGCGGTCGAGGCCATGATCGCGAATCTGACCGAGAATGTCGTGCCCGCCATCGGTGCGGCGGTGCGCCGCTCGGACCCTGACAACCCGACCGTGAATCTGCCGGTCGTGCTCGAACAGTCGCGCATCGCCGAACTGGTGTGGCAGTGGACCGCCCGCTGTGGCGAGGAACTGCAGAAAGTGGCCACCGAGACCGCCGAGCGGGTCGAGCGCGAACGCGCCACCGAGACCCAGCTCGCCCTGGCCGAGGCCGAATCCGCCCGGGAGACCGCGGTCGCCCAGGTCGAGGAGATGGCGCAGCTGGCCATCGCCCAGGCCGAGGAGGCCGCCCGGGTCGCCGTCGCGCAGTCGAGCGAGAACGCCCGC
>NZ_JBSGCY010000092.1:0-27206 GCF_053602115.1 Nocardia sp. NPDC004582
GGTCGCCGGCATCGGCGGCAAGGGCATTCGCGTCGACGTGGTCGACACGGATCAGTAGATGACGGAGCTCGTGGCGGCGCGCGGGCGGATCCGGATCGGCGGGCCGGACAGGGCGGCGGCGCAGGCCGCGCACCACCGGGTTCCGGCTCCCCCGCACCCGCCGCAGGCGCGCGGCAGGATCAGATCCAGCAGTTCCCCCATGCCCCTCAGTGTGCGCCTAGCCGGGCAGCACCGGAACCGCGTTGGCCCCCAGACCCGGAACTTCGCGCCAGTAGTCCTCGCGCCCTTCGGGATTGCGGGTCAGTTCCAGCACCGCGCGCGAGTCGGCCACGTACTCCTGATCCGGCGAGGTGCTCACCACCCGCACCGGCGGGGTGAGATTCTGGGAGGACTGGGCCCGGTACTCGGAACCGTCCACCAGCACCCCGGCCACCGGGTCCACCGTGCCGTCGCGGGCCACGATGACCCGCTCGTCGGTGAGCCAGTCGATGGACACCGCGGGCGTGGACAGTCCGATGGCCAGCGGCAGCGGCGAGGACAGCGCGAACTTCCCGTTCGGCTGCGGCACCACCACGGCCACGTACACCTTGCCGTTGGCGATGATCGCCGCCCGCGTCCCGGTCGGGGAGATGCGCAGTTCGGTGATGGGGGTGCGCGGCGAGGTCGAGTTGACCGCGGCCGCGACCAGGTCGGAGATGTCGACGTCCTGCACCGAGACATTGCCGGTGCCGCGATCGTGCACGGCCCGGATCACCCGGTCCCCGTCCACCGCCGACCAGGCCGAACTGCCGTCGGCGGGCCAGGTGGGCCGGGTGAAGGTGCCGCCGGTGGCGACCGGGAAGCCCTGCCCGTCATAGGTTCCGATGATCAGGGTGCGCTCGGGTTCGGGGTCCGGGCGGCCGGAGCGGGCGACCGCGGCGACCAGCGTCCCGTCCGGCGACAGGCCCACCGACTGCAGGGCGTGGGTGCTGCCGAAGAAGCCGGGGGCGGGGGTGATGCCGCTGCCGTTGACCGCCACCAGCGACCCGTCGCGGACCGCGTGCAGACCGGTCCGGTTGCGGGCGATCACATCCGGGCTGCGGGCCTCCACGTCGGCGCGCTGCCAGCCCGCGGAGTACTTCTCGACCAGCGGTTTGCCGTCGGCGTTGATCAGGTACGGCCCCAGCACGTCGGCCCCGGACAGGGTGAGCACCACCTGGGTGGCCAGCAGGTCCCGACCGGCCGGGTCGAGCGCGTTCGCGCCGGAGAAGTCGACGGCCAGTCCACCGCCGCCGACCCCGACATTGTCGGGATCGCCATTGGCCTTGGTGACCGGACCGCGCAGGGCCACGGGCGCGCCCATCGGATTGCGCACGGCCGGGGCCAGCGCCGACTGCGGTCCCTCACCGAGCAGGCTGAGCAGCCGCTGCGCCAGCTGGTCCTTGCGGGCGGAGATCCAGCGCAGGTCCGGCACCATCGCGGCCCCGGCCAGATTCGGGAAGAACAGCGAATACCGGTGATAGAACTTGGCGAACGCGGCCTGCTCGACGATGACGCCCGAGGGCAGGTCCTTGATCCGCCACTCGCCGTCGATCTTCTCCAGATCGATCTTGGTCTCCAGCGTGCCGTCGGCCGCCCGGTAGGAGCCGTCGGCGGCCAGCTCGCCGATCTTGCGCGCCCGGATCACATAGGTGGCCGAGTCACCGGTGCGGGACTCGCGCAGCGTGTTCGGCTGGGAGTCCACGATGGTGATCCCGGCCGCGTCGTCCCACTGCACATTGGCCGCGGGCGAGAGGAATTGGCGCGCCAGCTGATGCCGGTTGGCCGGGTCCGCCGTGGCCTGCAGATAGTCCAGCAGCAGCTGTTCGGGTTCGCGCCCGGCGACCGGCGGGTTGAGCGCGGTGCTGGTGGGCTGGTGGTCCAGACTGCCCAGCGCCTGCGGCGCCGACGAATCCGGCAGGCTCGCGCAGGAGCTCACCGCGATCAGGCAGCCGAAGACCGCCAGGGCCCGGAACAGGCCCCTCGCCGGCCGCCTCATGATTGGCCGTCACCCGGCTCGGCCGGTACGGAGCCCCCGGAAGCGTCACGGCCGGAAGCGGTTCCGTTGTCGGCCTCGGGAGGCGTTCCGGCGGTTCCGTTGTCGGCGGGCTCGGGCTCGAAGCCTTCGCGGGCGGCCAGATCGGCAGCGTCGGCCAGATCCGCGGCGGTCACCTCGCCGTGGTCGGCGGTGTCGTCGGGCACCCCGGTGGCGGCCGGGAATTCCGGGGCGATGGCCTCGAATCCCGGTTCGCCGGCGCCGGATTCGGCTGCCGCGGATTCCACCGCGTCGCCGTCGAGGCCGTCGGTGCCCGGTTCGATCGCGGTGGGCACGGATTCGAGCGCGGCCAGGCCGAGCAGGCCCGCCGGGACCGAATCGGGTCCCGCGGCGGCTTCGCCGGGTACGGTACCCGAGATCGCCGGGGCGGCACCCGAGCCCGCCGCGGCGGTGTCCGAACCCGCCGGAGCGGTGTCCGATCCCGTTGGGGCCTCGTAGCCCGCGATATCGAGAGCCAGCTGTTCGGGAGAGACCGCGCCGCGAATCTTGGGCGGTTCCAGCGTGAGTGGGCTGATGCCCAGTTTGCGGCCGCGGACCAGCGGCAGGGTGAGCCGGAAGCTCGCGCCCACACCGATCTCGCCCCACGCCTCGAGCTTGCCCTCGTGCAGGTTGGCGTCCTCGACGCTGATGGACAGGCCCAGGCCGGTGCCGCCGGAGCGGCGCATGCGGGAGGGGTCCGAGCGCCAGAAGCGGTTGAACACCAGCTTCTCCTCGCCCGGACGCAGGCCCACGCCCTGGTCGCGCACCACGATGGCGACGGCATTGGCGTCCACGTCGCCGCGCATGCGCATGAGGACCGGTTTGCCCTCGCTGTGGTCGATGGCATTGGCCAGCAGGTTGCGCAGCACCCGCTCGACGCGGCGCGGATCCACCTCGGCGACAAGGGGTTCCTCGGGCATGTCGACCACGAGCTCCACCCCGGATTCGCGAGCCAGGTGCCGCACGGTGGAGACCGCGGCCCGCGCGCACATGCGCACGTCCAGCGATTCCACCTGCAGTTCGGCCACACCCGCGTCGTGGCGGCTGATCTCGAGCAGGTCGTTGAGCAGGCCCTCGAACCGGTCGAGTTCGTTGACCAGCAGTTCGGCCGAGCGCGCCAGCGCCGGGTCCAGGTCGTCGCTGGATCCGTGGATGAGGTCGGCCGCCATGCGCACCGTGGTCAACGGCGTGCGCAGTTCGTGGCTGACGTCGGAGGTGAAGCGGCGCTGCAGATTTCCGAACTCCTCGAGTTGGGTGATCTGGTTGGACAGGCTCTCGGCCATCTCGTTGAACGACATGGCCAGCCTGGCCATATCGTCCTCACCGCGCACCAGCATGCGTTCCTTGAGGCGCCCGTCGGCGAACCGGCTGGCGATGCGGGCCGCGGATCGGATGGGCAGCACCACCTGCCGGGTCACCAGCGCCGTGATGGCGGCCAGCAGGACCAACAGCACGATGCCGCCGATGAGCATGGTGCCGCGCATGAGCGACAGGCTGCGTTGCTCATTGGTGAGCGGGAAGATCAGATAGATCTCCAGCGAGTCGATATCGGCGGAGGGGCTGCCGATGATCAGCGCCGAACCCTTGTATCCGTCCGGGCTGGAGACCGTGGAGAACTGGTAGGAGACCTGCCGCTGCTTCACGAATTGCCGCAGCTCGGTGGGGATCTCCTGGATGGAGCCGGAGGTGATCTCCTGTCCGCTGTCTCCCGTCATCGCCAGGGCGGCCTCGTAACTGCCTGCGGCGCCGCCGGTCTGGGTCCCGCCGGCGCTGGAGAACAGCGCGCGGCGGGCATCGTCGAGTCGACTCTGCTGGGTGCCCGAGTCGTGCACACCGGTCAGTTGATTCTGAACGGTGTTGCGGGCGCGACCCATTTCCTCGACGGCCGCGTTGATCTTCGCGTCCAGCAGCCGGTCGGTGATCTGACTCGTGAGCACGACGCCCAGAATCGTGATGACGATCAGCGACAGGGTGAGGGTGGACACGACGACCCGCAACTGCAGCGAACGCCGCCACACATGGCCCAGTTGCTCGCCCAGATTGCGGAACCAGGCCATCACTACCGCCAGCCACCGCTGTACGCGGTTTCTGGAGCCATCGATCACGGCGGTCCGGCCTTGTAGCCCACACCTCGCACGGTCAACACGATCTCAGGGTTCTCCGGATCCTTCTCCACCTTGGCGCGCAACCGCTGCACGTGCACGTTGACCAGGCGGGTGTCGGCGGCGTGCCGGTATCCCCAGACCTGTTCCAGCAGCACCTCACGGGTGAACACCTGGCGCGGCTTGCGGGCCAGCGCCACCAGCAGATCGAACTCCAGGGGAGTCAGCGAGATCTGCGCGCCGCCGCGAGTCACCTTGTGCGCGGGCACATCGATGACGATGTCGGCGATCGACAGCAGTTCCTGCGGCTCCTCCTCGGTGCGACGCAAGCGCGCCCGCACCCGGGCCACGAGTTCCTTCGGTTTGAACGGCTTGACGATGTAGTCGTCGGCGCCGCTTTCCAAACCCAGGACGACGTCGACCGTGTCGGTCTTCGCCGTCAGCATCACGATGGGCACACCCGAGTCGGCTCGCAACACCCGGCATACGTCGATGCCGTTCATGCCGGGCAGCATGAGATCCAGCAACACGAGGTCCGGGCGCAGCTCCCGGACCGCGGTCAGCGCCTGCGTGCCGTCTCCGACGACGTGGGGGTCGAAACCCTCACCGCGCAAGACGATCGTGAGCATCTCCGCGAGAGCCATATCGTCGTCGACGACCAGAATCTTCGGCTTCATAACGTCTAGTTTGTCACCTCTCCGGCTCTGATTCGGCCGCCACGCCAACACTCGTGACCTGTCGGCGCACATCCAACCCTATCCAGCAACAATTTCCGCGAGGCGCGCGGCGAGTGTTGCCGGATCGTCTCCGGTTCGATGCACCCACCACGGTCCACGCCAGCTGATTTCGGCCAGCTCACGGTAGACCCTACCGGTGCGGCGCTGCAGTCCACCGTCTTTCTCGTACGCGTCCAGCGCCCGGGCGGTGTCGGCCTCGCCGCGCAGGCGGGCGCGCTCCTCGGCCACGTCGACCGGAACATCCAGGAGAATCTGGACATCCGGGGTGGGCAGCCCGAATCGGTCGAACTCCAATGTGGCGATCCAGTCCACGATTTCACCGCGCGCGTCCTGTTCCATCCGCGCGGCGGAATAGGCGGCGTTGGAGGCGACGTAGCGGTCCAGTAGCACGATGTCGTTGTCCGCCAGCAATTTCGAGAGCTCGTCGCGCGCGTCGGCGCGGTCGAGGGCGAACAGCAGCGCCATGGCGTTCACGGACTGGGCGGCATCCCCGTGGCCGCCGCGCAGCGCCTCCGCCGCCAGATCGGCGTGCACGGAAACGCCGTAGCGCGGGAAGGCCAGCGTCGCGACCCGCAGCCCGCGGGCGCGCAGGTCGGCGACGACAGCCTCGGTGAGCGTGCGTTTGCCCGCGCCGTCGAGCCCTTCCACCGGAACCAGTGCACCCATGCGGCGAGACTACCCAACCCGCGCCGCCGGATAACGGCAGGTTCCCGTTTGTCCGGGAAGCCCGATCCGCGAGCGCCGGAACAATATGAGCGAATCCGAAACGCTCACGATTCAACCCTTGTAGGTTCGAGCCACCACTCCCCCTGCAAGGAGCGCACCCCCTGATGAAGACACGCCTCACCTTGGTCGCCGTCGCCATCTCCACCGCCACCCTCGCCCTGGGCGGCACCGCGACAGCGGCCCCTCTCACCCTCGACCCCGCCACCCCGGACGCGGCGATCCAGGTCGCCGACTCCGGCTCGGCCTCCTCCCTCTCCTCCTCCGGCGGCTCGAGCAACGTCCTCGGCACCGGTTCCAGCGCGAGCCAACTACTCGGCCTCGCCTTCTGCACCATCACCGGCGGCACCTGGGTGCCGGGCTTCGACGTCTGCGTCCGCTGACCCGGTTCCGATCCCGTGCCGCCGCACCGAAAGATGCGGCGGCACAGTCATTTTCACCGCACAGCACCCGGCCCGTGCCCCCAGAATTCACGGCACAGTTCTGAAACAAGTTCCTTTTAGAATTTGCCAACGCTGAACCACCGAGGAGTTCCCGATGAAATCCGCCCCGACTCACCGCCTCGCGACCATCGTCGCCGCGACGCTCACCGCCGCCGGCCTCGCCTCCGGCGCCGCAGGCGCGGCCGGCGCCGACACGATCACCCTCGAACCGGCGACGCCCACCGTGGACACCGCCGCGGACGCCATCGCGGGCACCTGCGACACCGGCTCCAGCGCCCCGCTCGCCGCCCTCCAGAACGGCAGCGGCGGCAACCTGGCCGCCTTCCTCTGGCCCCTGCAGAACGGCCTCAACTGCCTGACCGGCAGCGGCGGCACCCCGGTCGCGGCCCTGATCGACCTCTCCGCCAGCAACGGCTCGGTGATGCCGGTGGCCGCGACCACCGGTTCGGACTCGAGCGGGTCCTCTGCCCTCGGTCTCAAATCGCTCATGTGCCAACTCACGGGCCAGGGCAGGTACTGGCGCACGGACCTGGGATGCACCGACATCCCCCCGTTCGTGAGCTAGTCCACCGGTCGACAAGATTCGGCGGGCCGCCCGGGCGACCTGCCGACCCCCCTCACCGAGGAGCACTCCCGATGAAATCCGTCCTGACACAGCGCGTCTCGGCAGTCCTGGCCACCGCTCTCGCCACCGCCGCCCTCGCCACCGGCACCGCCACCGCCGATTCGGGATCGTCCGGCACCGGCTCGTCCAGCTCGGGCTCCTCCGACCTGCTCGGCCCGTGGATCTGCGGCGGCAGTTGGGATCCGGTGCGGCATGGCTGCTTCCCCAAGGTGGGAGACACCAACTAGTCCGCGTGGCAAAGAGATTCGGCCGGTCACCCCGTGGGTGACCGGCCGAATTCGTTCAGCTGCTACCAGCGGTTTCCGCTCAGTAGCGGTAGTGCTCCGGCTTGTACGGGCCCTCCACGTCCACGCCGATGTACTCGGCCTGGTCCTTGGTGAGCTTGGTCAGGGTGCCGCCGAGGGCCTCGACGTGGATCTTGGCGACCTTCTCGTCGAGGTGCTTGGGGAGGCGGTAGACCTCGTTGTCGTACTCCTCCGGCTTGGTCCACAGTTCGATCTGCGCGATGACCTGGTTGGAGAAGGAGTTCGACATGACGAACGAGGGGTGGCCGGTGGCGTTGCCCAGGTTGAGCAGGCGGCCCTCGGACAGCACGATGATCGAGCGGCCGGTCTCGGGGAACGTCCACAGGTCGACCTGCGGCTTGATGTTCAGGCGGGTCGCGCCGGAGCGCTCCAGGGCGGCCATGTCGATCTCGTTGTCGAAGTGGCCGATATTGCCCAGGATGGCCTGGCCCTTCATCGCCTTCATGTGATCGAGGGTGATGATGTCCTTGTTGCCGGTCGAGGTGATCACGATGTCGGCGTCGGCGATGGCCTGCTCGACGGTGACCACGTCGAAGCCGTCCATCAGCGCCTGCAGCGCGTTGATCGGGTCGATCTCGGTGACCTGCACGCGCGCGCCCTGGCCGGCCATCGACTCCGCGCAGCCCTTGCCGACGTCGCCGTAACCGCAGATCAGCACCTTCTTGCCGCCGATGAGCACATCGGTGCCGCGGTTGATGCCGTCGATCAGCGAGTGGCGGGTGCCGTACTTGTTGTCGAACTTCGACTTGGTGACCGAGTCGTTGACGTTGATGGCCGGGAACACCAGCTCGCCCGCGGCGGCGAACTGGTACAGCCGCAGCACGCCGGTGGTGGTCTCCTCGGTGACGCCCTTGACCGACTCGGCGATCGCGCCCCACTTGCCGCCGTCGGCCTCGAGGCTCGCGCGCAGCAGGTTCAGGAAGACCTTGTACTCCTCGGAGTGGGTCTCGTCCTCGGGCGGCACGACGCCGGCCTTCTCGAACTGGGCGCCGCGCAGCACCAGCATGGTGGCGTCACCGCCGTCGTCGAGGATCATGTTGGCCGGCTCGCCCGGCCAGGTGAGCATCTGCTCGGCGGCCCACCAGTACTCCTCCAGGGTCTCGCCCTTCCAGGCGAAGACCGGGGTGCCCTTGGGCTCGTCGACGGTGCCGTGCGGGCCGACCACGACCGCGGCGGCCGCGTGGTCCTGGGTGGAGAAGATGTTGCACGACGCCCACCGCACCTGCGCGCCGAGCGCGACCAGGGTCTCGATCAGCACGGCGGTCTGCACGGTCATGTGCAGGGAGCCGGAGATGCGCGCGCCCTGCAGCGGCTGCACGTCGTGGTACTCGCGACGCAGCGCCATCAGGCCCGGCATCTCGTGCTCGGCAAGGCGAATCTCCTTGCGGCCGAACTCGGCCAGTGACAGATCCGCCACCTTGAAATCGATCCCGTTGCGAACATCAGGGGTCATCGTGCTGGACACTGAGGTCGTCATCTGCCTCTCCTGGTCGGCTGCTTCTCCCAAACCCTACGCGGCCGCCGGTACGTCGTACGCGGCGAGGATGCGCTCGCGCTTGCGGGGTTGGATATTGGCCCGGCTGACGTCCCCCGAGTAGTGCGCGAGCAGGCGCGGGTCCATCACGATGCGCCACACCGGCGGGAACAGGGCCAGCAAGATCATGGTGGCATAGCCCGCGGGCAGTTGCGGGGCTTCCCCGGAACTGCGCAGGGTCTGGTAGCGGCGGCCGGGATTGGCGTGGTGATCGCTGTGCCGCTGCAGGTGGAACATGAAGATATTGGTGACCAGGCGGTCGCTGTTCCAGCTGTCGCTGGGGGCGCAGCGGGCCCAGTTGCCGTTGGGGCGACGGCGGCGCAGCAGCCCGTAATGCTCGACGTAGTTGACGGTTTCGAGCAGGCCCGCGCCGATCACGGCCTGCAGCACCAGGTACGGCAGGATGCTCGGGCCGTAGATCGCCATGAGCCCGCCGAACAGCACGACGGTCATGCTCCACGCCTGCAGGATGTGGTTGTGGACACTGAACCAGCGATGTCCCTTGCGCGCCAGCCGCTCGCCCTCGAGTTTGATTGCCGAACGGAAGCCGCCGATCACGCTGCGGGGCAGGAACTCCCACAGCGATTCGCCCATGCGGGCGCTGGCCGGGTCGTCGGGGGTCGCGACGCGGGCGTGGTGGCCCCGGTTGTGCTCGACGAAGAAGTGTCCGTAGGCCGACTGCGCCAGCGCCATTTTCGACAGCCAGCGTTCCAGGCTCTCGACCCGGTGGCCGAGTTCGTGCGCGGCGTTGATGCCGATGCCGGAGACGAGCCCCAGGGTGGTTGCCAGCCCGATCTTGTCGACCACCGACAGGTCGGTGCCCGCCCACATACAGGCGGCGATGGTCAGGCCGATCACCTGGATGGGCAGGAACAGGTAGGTGCACCATCGGTAGAACCGGTCGTTGCTGAGCAGTTCATAGTCCTCGTCTCGCGGATTGGTGCCGTCTTCCCCGACGACCCAGTCCAGCACCGGAATCACGATCAGGATGATGATCGGTCCGATCCACCAGAACACCGTCAGCTTGGTGTGCAACACCAGCTGGGAGGGCAGCAACGCCGACATGGGGGCGATGAGCCCCAGCACCCACAGGTGGCGTTTGGGATCCGGCGAACCCAACCGTTTGCCGAACATTCGCACGTTTTCTCCGCTACTCAACTTCGTCAGAACTTCGCAGCTACATATCTTGAAACCTAGCCGCTGTTACAGCACGTGCGCGGAACGAAAGGTGGCCACCGTTACATCATGAGCAGTCGGTTCCGCGGCAACCGGCCCTGTGGTGCCCGCCACTCCCCCGTACGCGCAACTCAGCGGCGAACCGCGCTCGGCGGACGATCCCCCCGCACTCAGCGCAACCAGACATAGCGAACCTGCGGCCGTCCGGTCCGGCCGTAGTCGGTTCGCCGTTCCACCAGGCCGTCTTCGGCCATGCGTTCCAGGTATCGCCACGCCGTCACCCGCGAGACCCCGACCGCGCGGCCCGCTTCGCCCGCGGACAGGCCCGCCGGCGCGCCGCGCACCGCGCGCGACACCTCGTCCATCGTCTGCGGCGCGATGCCTTTCGGGGACGTGGGCCGCTGCTCGGGTGTGCGCAGCACGCCGAAGGCGCGGTCGATGTCGTGCTGCGACACCGCGGTCTCGCCCGCGGGCAGCGCGGCCCGGTAGTCGCGATAGCGTTCCAGCTTCTCCCGGAAGGCCGCGAAGGTGAACGGCTTCAACAGATACAGCACGACGCCGTGCGCGACGGCGGCGCGCACCATGGCCAGATCCCGGGCGGAGGTGACCGCGATGACGTCCGGACGCGGGCGCAGCGCCGCCAGCGCCGCGGCCACCGCGAGCCCGCTCATGTCCGGCAAACCGATATCCATCAGCACCAGATCGATGGGGACGCCGGAAGATTGTGACCTTTTCGCGATCGAGAGGGCCTCGCGCCCGGTGTGCGCCACCGCCACCACGGTGAAACCGTCCACCCGGTCCAGGTAAGAGCGGTGTGCCGCAGCGATTTTCGGCTCGTCCTCGACGATCAGCACCCGGACCGGCGCCTCCCGGTCGCTTCTCATCGCGGAAACCTCACGATCACAGCGGATTCCGGCTCGCGCCGGGCCCGCAACTCACCGGCGTGCCGGGCCACCAGCCGTTTCACCAGCGCCAGGCCGAGACCGTGGTGGTCGGTCTTGGTGGAGTAGCCGCGCTCGGTGGCGCGGGTGAACAGTTCCTCGGACATGCCCGGCCCGCTGTCGGCCACCCGGATGTACAGCTCGGCGTCGTCGCGGCGCACGGTCACCTCCAGCCAGGCGTCCTCGTCGTGGCCCACTTCGTCGAGGGCGTTGTCGATGAGATTGCCCAGCAGCGTGACCATCTCGTGCGGGGTGAGCGGCTCGGTGGTGTCGAGCAGGGTGTCGCCGGTGACGGTCAGCTCGACACCGTATTCGGCGGCCTGCTCCACCTTGCCCAGCAGTAGCGCCACCACCGCGGGCTCGGCGACCGCCCCGGCGAGGCGGTCGATGAGGGCCTGCGACAGTTCGAGTTCCGCGGTCGCGAAGCTCACCGCCTCCCGGTGCCGGCCCAGCTCGACCATGGTGACCACGGTGTGCAGCCGGTTGGCGGCCTCGTGCGCCTGGGCGCGCAGCGATTCGGCGAAACCCCGCACCGAATCCAATTCGCCGAGCACGTCCCGCAATTCGGTGTGATCGCGCAGCGTGACCACGGTGCCGATGCGGCGGCCGTCGTGCTCGACCACGTCCTGGTTCACCACCAGCACCCGTTCGGGGGTCACGTGCATCTCGTCGCGCACCACGCCGGTTCCCAAGCGCTGCAACGACACCGGCAGGTCCGCGCGCGTGATCGGCCCGTCGGGCAGGTCGAGCAGCAGCCGGGCCTGATCGTTGACCACCTCGGCGTCGGCGTCGGACTTGCCGAACACCAGCAGCCCCTCGTGGATGGAGTGCAGCACCGCGTCGTGGTGCTCGTACATCATCCGCAGTTCGGCCGTGCCGAGCCCGAGGGTCTGCCGTAACAGTCTGCGCCGCAGCAATAGTGAGCTGATCGTGGCGAGTGCCAGCCCGCCCGCGGCCACCATCAGGATGAGCGGCAGCTGAGCGCGCACCTGCTCGCCGATATGCGTGCGGGTGACGCCCGCCGACACCAGCGCGACGATGCGGCCGTCGCGGTCGCGGACCGGGGTGACCGCGCGGATGGAGGGGCCGAGGGTGCCGGTGAACGTCTCGGTGAAGGTCTCCCCCGCGAGCGCCCGATCGATATTGCCGCTGAACGGTTTTCCGATCCGGTCGATCTCGGTGTGGGTGTAGCGGGTGCGGTCGGGCGCCATCACCACGATGAAGTCCATGCCGGTGGCCTTGCGGATGGCCTCGGTCACCGGTTGCAGCGCGGCGGTCGGGTCCGGGCCGCGCACCCCGGCCAGCGTGGACGGCGACTGCGCGACGGCGATCGCGGTGTCGACCACCTCGGCGCGGGTGGCGTCGTCCTGCACCCGGCGGGTCTGCAGGAAGGTGAGCAGTGCCGCGGCGGCGATCACCGCCGCGAGCACCAGCACCTGGACCACGAACACCTGTCCGGCCAGGGTGCGGCGGGGTCTTCGGCCTGTCACTGTTCCTCCGGGTGCTTCATGAACATAATTTACGTAAGAGTGACGGCCGTCACTCGGTCGAACAAAATTCTGAGTGTTATGAGCGACACGACAACACCTCAGGGCCGAGACCGTACCCACTGGCTGTACCTGGCCGTCATCGTGGCCGTCATCGCGGGCATCGTGGTCGGCCGGCTGGCCCCGGGCTTCGGCAAGAGCGTCGGTGAGCTGGGCACCATCTTCGTGAACCTGATCAAGATGATGATCACGCCGGTCATCTTCTGCACCATCGTGCTGGGCATCGGCTCGGTGCGGGCGGCCGCCAAGGTCGGCCGGGTGGGCGGCCTGGCCATCGGCTACTTCCTGATCATGTCCACGGTGGCGCTGGGCATCGGCCTGCTGGTCGGCAACCTGCTGCATCCCGGATCGGGCCTGAACGTGGCCGCGCACGCGAAGGAGGTCACCAAGTACGCCACCGACGCCAAGGCGGCGGGCGGCACCTGGCAGTTCTTCGAGGACATCGTGCCGACCACGCTGCTGTCGTCGCTGACCTCGGGGAAGGTGCTGCAGGCGCTGTTCGTGGCGCTGCTGGCGGGATTCGCCATCCAGGCCATGGGCACGGCCGGGGAACCGATCCTGCGCGGGGTGGCCTCGATCCAGAAGCTGGTGTTCCGGATCCTGACCATGATCCTGTGGCTGGCCCCGATCGGGGCGTTCGGCGCGATGGCGAATGTGGTGGCGCGCACCGGGCTCGACGCGGTCAAGCAGCTCGCGCTGCTGATGGTGGCCTTCTACCTGACCTGCGTCGTGTTCATCTTCGGCGTGCTCGGCATCGTGTTGCGGGTCGCCGCGGGTACCTCGATCTTCAAGCTGGTCCGCTATCTGGCGCGCGAGTACCTGCTGATCTTCGCGACCTCGTCCTCGGAGTCGGCGCTGCCGCGGTTGATCGCCAAGATGGAGCACGCCGGGGTGGATCGCACCACGGTGGGTGTGGTTGTGCCGACCGGGTATTCGTTCAACCTGGACGGGACCGCCATCTACCTGACGATGGCGACCCTGTTCGTGGCCGACGCCATGGGCAAGCCGCTGGCCTGGCACGAGCAGCTCGGGCTGCTGCTGTTCATGATCGTGGCGTCCAAGGGCGCCGCGGGCGTCACCGGCGCGGGCCTGGCCACGCTGGCGGGCGGGCTGCAGAGCCATCGCCCGGAGCTGCTGGACGGCGTCGGCCTGATCGTGGGCATCGACCGGTTCATGTCCGAGGCCCGGGCGCTGACCAACTTCTCGGGCAATGCCGTCGCCACCCTGCTGGTCGGCACCTGGACCCACACCATCGACCCGGCCCGCGTCCGCGCGGTGCTGGACCGCGAGATCCCCTTCGACGAGCGGACCATGGTCGACGACCACCCGGCCGGCCCGCGCGACGAAGACCTGGTTCCGGCCTGACCCCAACCCCTGGGCCGAAACCGGACCGCCGGCGCGTTCCCCCTGCTGCACGCCGTCGGAACCCGCGCACCCCGTTCGCGCGACGAGCCGCCTCCGGCTCGCGCGGACGGGGTGCGCTTCCGTATCTCCGTCTATCCGACGCTGACCGCGCCCAGCGCCAGGATGGCGGCGATGGCATTGGCCAGCTCCGCGCCCTTCTTCACGAAGTGCCGGGCGAAGTACTCCAGATGCTCGGCGTGCTCGTGGAAGTGGTGGGGGGTGAGTACGGCCGAGAACACCGGCACGTCGGTCTCCAGCTGCACCCGCATGAGGGCGTCGACCACGGTCGGGGCGACGAAGTCGTGCCGGTAGATACCCCCGTCCACGACCAGCGCGACCCCGGCGACCGCGGCGTACGCGCCACTGGTCGCCAAACGCTTGGCCTGCAGCGGGATTTCGAACGCACCGGGCACCTCGATCACGTCGATCTCGGTGTGGCCGCGCGCGAGCAGCTCCGCCCGGCAGGATTCGACGGCCTTGTCGACAATGTCGCTGTGCCAGCGAGCGGCGACGAGGGCGATGCGATTCGGCATGGGTGACATGGGGATTCCTCCTGTTCGCTGTCACCCAGGGCATAGACGCGAACAGGGCCGGCCGCGCGAGCGGACGGACCGGTGCCGCGTTCTCTTCCATCCGGACTGTGACCGTCGGCTCCGGGATCACACCGGAATCTGCTGGACCCACACCCGGGGTGTGGCGCTCGCGGGCTCGTGCGCCCCGGATCGGTCCGGAGAGCCATTTCCGCCGGTGGGGAATTCCGCCCCGCCCTGAGAACGTGTACGACCGGACAGTAACACGGGGGTTCCGCGATCCGGAACCCCCGTGTCCCGGTCAGCGCAACAGCACGTCCGCGTCGGCGGGCAGGGCGTCGACCGGCCACCAGCGCAGGTCGGTGGATTCCGAACTGCGTACCGGGACAGCGCCTTCCGGGGCCTTGATCTTGAACAGCAGATCCAGGTGGCGGGTGGGGATCCCGAGCGAGCAGGTGATGGGGTGGGCCTGCGCGCCGTAGAGGCCGGGCTCGAGGGTCAGGCCCTCGATGCCGGATTCCTCGGTCGCCTCGCGGAAGGCGGCGGCCGCGACGGTGTCGTCGGATTCCTCGCAGTGCCCGCCCAGCTGGATCCAGCGGCCCACCCGGGGGTGCAGGGTGAGCAGCACGTCGCGCTCGTCGTGGGAGAGCACGATGGCCGAGGCGGTGATGTGCCCGGCCGCGTGCTCGCGCAGGCAGCCGCGCGGCGCGGAACCGAGGAAGGCCAGCATGGCCTCGCGCAGCGACTGCTCGGGACCCGTTGCCGGGGACCAGGTCTCGAGCAGTTCGACGGCGGACTTGTGCAGGGACTCCGCGCTCACCGGAGCACCGCCGATGCCGCGCGACCCGCTACCCGGCGACCGCCGACCGGCTCCGCGTTCCTCACAGTTCGACCAGCCCGATCCCCGGCTCACGCACCTCGCGCGGCGCGAGTTCCTCGAGCGGGTAGCCGACGGCGATGGCGCCCAGCGGGCTCCAGTCGGCGTCGAGCCCGAGCACCTCGCGGGTGATGTCCGGGGCGAAGATGGTGGACCCGATCCAGCAGCTGCCCACCCCGCGCACGGCCAGCGACACCAGCAGACCCTGCACGGCCGCGCCGACCGCGACGGTGAACATGGTCTTCTCCGCGGCCCGGCGGGTCTCGTCCGGATAGTCGTGCGCGCCGTCGGGCACGCAGAACGGGATGATCACCTCGGGGGCGTCGAACAGGATGCGGCCACGCGCGACTCGCTTCTCCACACTCTCCGGGGAGCGGCCGTCACCGATCAGGTCGGTCCGCCACTTCTCGGCCATGGCCTCGAGCAGCTGGTCGCGCAGACCGCGCTTGCGCACCCACACGAACCGCACCGGGCGGGTGTGGTGCGGGGCCGGGGCGGTGAGACCCGCGGCGACGGCGGCGCGGATGATCTCGGGTTCGACCGGAATGTCGGCGAACCGGCGCACCGAGCGGCGCAGCAACAGCGCCTGTTTGCGGCCCATCTCCACCGATTCCTCGGTGCCGAGCCAGAACAGGTCCTCCTCGCCGCGGCGCAGCAGGTCCCCGGCGGTGGAGCCGTCGTCGGTGTAGTCGAGCCCGCGCACCACCGCGACCGGGACGCCGCCGAGCTTGCCCTTCACCAGGTCCGCGGCGGCGGCCAGTTCGTCGGCGACCGCGACCAGCGTGACGTGCAGTTCGTTGCCCTGCCCGTCGATCGCGCCGTTGTAGTCGTGCAGCACCCGCAGCCCGGCCGAGCCGATGGCGGCGTCGATCTGGCCGTTGCGCCAAGCCCGGCCCATGGTGTCGGTGATGACCACGGCCACCTGCACGCCGAGCCGTTCGGCCAGGGCCGCGCGCAGCGCCTTGGCGCTGGCGTCGGGGTCCTCGGGCAGCAGCACGAGTTCGTCCTGCTCCACATTGGAGCCGTCGATGCCGGCGGCGGCCTGCACGATGCCGAGCTTGTTCTCGGTGATGAGGGTGCGGTTCTTGCGGGCGAGCACCCGCACCGACTCCTCGAGCACCAGCCGGCGGCGGGCGGCGTCGCGCTCCTCGGGGTCGGTGGGCACGGAGACCACGCGGCCCTCGGCCTTGGCGACGATCTTGCTGGTGACCACCAGCACGTCACCGTCCTGCAGCCAAGGTGCCTGTGCCGCAATGGCTTCGGCGACGTCGTCGCCGGGCCGGAATTCGGGCAGGCCCGGAATCGGCAGGATGCGCAGTTCGCCGCCGGACGCGTGGTCGCCCGGGGTCTGGATGGAATCCGTTGTCACGGTGTGACTCCCGCGATGTCGAGGGCTTGGCGAACCATCTCGGCGGTGGTGGCCGGGTCGGTCATGAGCAGCGGGATGCTGCGGACTTCGACGCCCGGGATGTCGGCGGTGTCGCCGGTGTGGACGAGCCAGCCGTCGAGGATGCCGGTGCCCGAGCGCGCGCCGTAGTAGTTGCCGACCGCTTCGGCGGAGGTCTCCACGCCGATCACCGACAGGCATTCATCGGCCATGCCGCGCAAGGCTTTTCCACCGATCACCGGGGACAGGCCGATCACCTTCGCGCCCGAGGTGCGCAGTGCGCCCCGGATGCCGGGAACCGCGAGGATGGCTCCGACGCTCACGACGGGGTTCGACGGAGCGAGCAGGATCACGTCGGCGGACTCTATGATTTCTGTCACACCGGGTGCCGGTTTCGCAGCATCTGCCCCAATAGTCACGAATCCATGGGTCTCTACGTTCGCCCGGTACCGGACCCACCATTCCTGGAAGTGGATCGCGCGACGTTCGCCAGGGTTCTCCGGGTCGCCGATCACGACATGGGTTTCGCAGCGGTCGTCGGTTGCCGGGAGCAGCTTCACACCCGGCTGCCACCGATTGCAGAGCGCCTCGGTCACCGCGGAGAGCGCATAGCCCTGACGCAGCATTTCCGAACGGATGAGATGGGTGGCGATATCGCGGTCGCCGAGGCCGAACCAATCGGGCTGGGCGTGGTATTTCGCCAGCTCCTCCTTGGCGTTCCAGGTCTCGTTCGCATGCCCCCAGCCGCGTTCGGGATCGATGCCGCCACCCAGGGTGTACATGCAGGTGTCCAGGTCAGGGCAGATGCGCAGCCCGTGCATCCAGACGTCGTCGCCGACATTGACGATGGCCGTGGTGTCGGCTCCGGGCAGCAGCTCGCGCACGCCCATCAGGAACCGGGCGCCGCCGACTCCGCCGACCAGGACCGCGATCCGCAGGCCGGTGCCGGGCGCGGTGTCCGCTTGTTCTCGAGTCACATCCGCACAGCCTATGCGGTGACGGGCCGAAAGCGGCCGACAGCTCATTTGCTGTGAATTTGCTACCTGATCTGCGAGAACGTCTCCAGAAGGGGTGGCAGATGGTAACGGAATCGCTTCGGCAGCTTGACCATCGCCGCTCCCGGCGTGTCTAATCACAGGCATGTCATTCCGGGTCCGCGTGAGAGTGCAAGGCGCGGACGGGTTTTCGAACAGCTGTTCGCACCGGAGTGGCGCAAGCTCGGGGATGGCCGCGGGACTACGCCGCGGTGTTGGGCCGTCGGTGGGATCGGCTCCGACGGATTAATCATTCTGCGCTAACACACAGTGAGGAGGCGGAGCGATGGCCGATGAGCTGGCCCCGTCGGGCATTCCGGGCGGTGTATCGCAAACCGATTCCACGACTGGCGCAGCACCTGACTTCTGCGCCGACGATCGGAACGGATACGAGGGGGGTGAACCGATGACGACGCGGCCGGGGGGCGGACAGTGGGCGCGAGCCGCCTACCAGCCCGAACCACCGCGGCTGAGCCTGATCGTCACCGGTGCCGAGGATATGTACGACACTTTCGCGCGCGGCGGTCGCATGATGACCGAAGCCGAACAATGGCAGGAACGGGCGCTGTGCGCCCAGACCGACCCGGAGGCGTTCTTCCCCGAGAAGGGCGGCTCCACCCGCGAGGCCAAGCGCATCTGCCTGGGCTGCGAGGTCCGCGACGAGTGCCTGGAATACGCCCTCGCCAACGACGAGCGCTTCGGCATCTGGGGCGGCCTCTCCGAACGTGAGCGCCGCCGCCTCAAGCGCGGCATCATCTGAGTAAAGCCGCTGTAGCCGAGGGGAATTCCGGGCCAGGCGGGCCCGGGTCCCCTACTCCGGTTCGGGGTCGATGATGTCCGGCTCCACCCCGAGATAGGTCGCGATCTGCTGCACGAGCACCTCGCGCAGCAGGTCGACCAGGTCGTCCGGGTCGCCGGCCCGCAGCTCCAAAGGCTTGCGGAACAACACGACTCGCGCGCGGGTGGCCATGCCGTAGCGGTCCACCCCCGCGGGGATCAGACGCGACAGCGGCACCGGGCCGTCGGCCACCACCTCGTCGGGCCAGGTGACCGAATCCGGGTGCAGCGGACGGATTTTCGGCACATCATCAACCGCGATGTCGAGCTTGGTCAACTGCTCGTGCCAGCGGCTCTCCAGAGGCGCGAACGCCTCCAGCACCAGCCGGTCGAACTCCTGGCCGCGGGTGCGCCGGGCCGGAACCGTCGGAGGCAGCATCGGCCCGCGCACACCCCGCCCGCGGCGGATGACCGACCGCGCGGTGGGCGGCCGCCTCTTACGTGAACGGGTCATACCTTGAATCTAACCCTTGCCCGAGGCGGGTGTGCGCGCGCGGCTCGCGGGCTCGCGCGGCCGCCGTCCGGCCGGTCTTCGCACAGGTACCCGAGGCCATTGTGGCGCGAGTGAGACGCGGTTCATTGAGCGTGTCTGTGTCCACGGGGGCGTGAGGGGGGTTACCCTGCTTGGCGTGATCCCCATGCGTCGTTGCTGCCGTCCAGGCTGCAAGAACCCGGCCGTCGCGACGCTGACCTATGTGTACTCCGACTCGATGGCGGTCGTGGGTCCCTTGGTCACGGTCGCGGAACCACACTCCTGGGACTTGTGTGAAACACACGCTTCCCGGATCACCGCGCCGAAGGGATGGGAGTTGGTCCGTCACGAGGGCGGGTTTTCCAGCTCCACCCCCGACGACGACGATCTGACCGCCCTGGCCGAAGCCGTTCGCGAAGCCGGATTGCGCCGCCGCACAACCGATCCCGACCCGCGCGCCTACGCCGACTACGCCCCGGCCCCACAGCGCCCCACCCGCACCGGCCGCACCGGCCGCCGCGGCCACCTACGCGTCCTACCCGACCCGCCCAGCTGACTCGCGGGTCCGCGGCCCCGGCCATACCCGACAAGCCGCTCTCCGTGCATCGAATCACTTGACCCGACAAGTAGGGGCAGGCGAAGTCTGCTCCGGCAAGGGTCTGCTACTAGGGTGTTCCCCATGACAGTCGCCCGGTCCGCCGAGTCCGTTCAAGCAGTCATCAAGGCATACGACGTTCGCGGCGTGGTCGGCGAGCAGATCGACGCGGACTTCGTCCGCGATGTCGCGGGCTCTTTCGCCCGGCTGATGCGCACCGAGGGCGCGCGGCGCATCGTGATCGGCCACGACATGCGTGACTCCTCCCCCGAACTGGCCGCGGCCTTCGCCGACGGCGTGCTCGCGCAGGGCCTGGACGTGGTGCACATCGGCCTCGCCTCCACCGACCAGCTGTACTTCGCCTCCGGTCACCTGGACTGCCCCGGCGCCATGTTCACCGCCAGCCACAACCCGGCCAAGTACAACGGCATCAAGCTGTGCCGCGCCAAGGCGCTGCCGGTCGGTCAGGACACCGGCCTGGCCACCATCTCCGAGGAAGTCATCGCCGGCGTCCCGGCCTTCGACGGCCCGCGCGGCGCCGAGTCCCGCGAGGACCTGCTCACCGCCTACGCCGACTTCCTGCACAAGCTGGTGGACCTGAGCGGTTCGCGCCCGCTGCGCATCGCGGTGGACGCGGGCAACGGCATGGGCGGCTACACCGTGCCCGCCGTGCTGGGCGCGCTGCCGCAGTTCACCATCGAGCCGCTGTACTTCGAACTGGACGGCTCCTTCCCCAATCACGAAGCCAATCCCCTGGATCCGAAGAACCTGGTCGACCTGCAGGACTACGTCCGCAAGACCGGCGCGGACATCGGCCTGGCCTTCGACGGCGACGCCGACCGCTGTTTCGTGGTGGACGAGCAGGGCGACCCGGTCTCGCCCTCCGCGGTCACCGGCCTGGTGGCCGAGCGCGAGCTGACCAAGGAGCCGGGCGCCACCGTCATCCACAACCTGATCACCTCGAAGGCGGTGCCGGAGCTGGTGACCGAGCTGGGCGGCACCCCGGTGCGCACCCGCGTGGGCCACTCCTTCATCAAGCAGCAGATGGCGGCCACCGGCGCGATCTTCGGCGGCGAACACTCCGCGCACTACTACTTCCGCGACTTCTGGGGCGCGGACTCCGGCATGCTGGCCGCGCTGCACGTGCTGGCCGCGCTGGGCGAGAAGGACCGGCCGATGTCGGAATTGGCTTCGGCCTACGCGACATACGCGGCCTCCGGTGAGATCAACTCGACGGTCGCCGACGCGCAGGAACGGACCGCCGCGGTGGTCGAGGCGTACAGCGGCCGCGCCACCTCGGTCGATCGGCTGGACGGGGTGACCGTGCAGCTGGCCGACGGCGCCTGGTTCAACCTGCGCGCCTCCAATACCGAACCGCTGCTGCGGCTCAACGTCGAGGCGCGATCGCAGGAGGATGTAGACGCACTCGTAACCGAGATCCTGAGCATCGTGCGCGCCTGACTGGAATAGTGGAATCACAGAGCTTGGATTCACCAGCGCCTGGTGACCCGATGAGGGGAGGTGGCAACGCCCGATGATCGCTGGGACACCGGTAATCGACCTCGATGACGTCGCCTCGCTGGAGGCCGCGGACGCCGGGGGTGTGCTGCGCTCCGCCGCATCGGGGGGAGCGCAGGTAAGGGCAACCGCCGCCGCGCTTTCCGAGGATGCGCTCTCCCGGCTGACCGATCTGCGGCCCCGCAGTCTGGTCCTGGTCTCCGGCAGCGGACGCGCCGCCCGCGCGGCCGCGCTGCTGATCGCGGCCCTGGGTGACCGCACCAGCCTGCCGCTGGTGCCGGCCACCTCGATCCCGCCGTGGGTCGGGCCGTTGGACGTGGTGCTGGTGGCCGGTGACGACGCGGGTGATCCGCGCCTGGCCGAGGCGGTGGACCGAGCGCTTCGACGGGGTGCCGAAGTGGTCGTCGCCGCGCCGGACGAGGGCCCCATCCGGGCCGCGGCCGCCGGGCGCGCCACCATCCTGGCGCCGCGGGTGCGGGTGCTCGACCACAATCTGATGCTGCGCTATCTGGCCGCGGGCATCGCCGTGTTGAGCACCGTCGACCCGCATCGGGTCGGACCGCTGGTGCCCGAATTGAACGCTCTCGCAGACCTGCTCGACGAGGAGGCGCTGCGCGACGGCCCGCAGCACGAGGCCTTCCACAATCCGGCCAAGACCTTGGCCACCCGCATGATGCAGCGCAAGCGCGTCGTCCTGGCCGGTGATTCCGCCGCGGCCGCCGAGCTCGCCGGGCACGGGTCGGAGGTGCTGCTGGCCGCGGCCGGTCAGATCACCGCGGCCGTCTCGCTCTCGGAAGCCATTGCCGCGCACGGCCGCCTGGTGCAGGCCGCGGGTGTGGCCGCGCCCGGTTTCGACCCGCTGTTCCACGACGAGGAGCTCGACGGGCCCGCGCCGGTGGAACAGGTGCGGATCTTCGTGGTGAGCGCCGATCCGGACGAGGTCGCGGTGCGCCGTCGACTGGCCGTGTTCGGCTCGGACGCCGGGCTGGTCGACACCGACCTGATCACCGTGGACACCGAAGCCGCCGCCCCGCCCGCCGACGCGCCCGGGCAGCCGGTGCCCGCCGCCGCGAACGGCGAGGTGGCTGGGCTTCCTACCAGCAGGCTTGCGGTACTCGCGCTTCGGCTGGAGATGGCGGCCGCCTATCTCCGACTACTCGGTTCCCGCCCGGCCACCGGACCGGGACGCTACGACGGGGGCAATTACTAGTGCACGAACTCGTTGGTGCGCTGCGTTCCTACGCTTGGGGTTCGCGCACCGCGCTCGCACAGCTGTGCGGACGACCGGTTCCCTCCGCGCATCCGGAAGCCGAACTCTGGTTCGGGGCGCATCCCGCCGATCCGGCCCGCGTGCAGATCAACGGTCACAGCGAATCCCTGCTGGAGCTGGTCAGCGCCGACCCGCAACACGAACTCGGGCCGGTGGCAGGCGAATTCGGCGGGCGGCTGCCGTTCCTGCTGAAGATCCTCGCCGCCGAGGAGCCGCTCTCACTGCAGGCGCATCCCAGCATCGAACAGGCCAAGGCCGGATTCGCGCGGGAGAACCACGCCGGGGTGGCCATCGACTCGCCCATGCGCAACTACCGCGACGAGAACCACAAGCCCGAACTGGTGGTGGCGCTGGGCCGTTTCGAGGCGCTGGCCGGATTCCGCGAGCCGCGCCAGACCGTGCGGCTGCTCGCCGCCCTCGACGTCCCGGAGCTGAGCCAGTACGCCGAACTGCTTGCCGCCCAGCCCGACTCCGCGGGCCTGCGCACCCTGTTCACCACCTGGATCGCGCTGCCCCAGGCCAGCCTGAGCACGCTGCTGCCCAAGGTGCTCGACGGCTGTGTGCGCTACCTGTCCGAGGCGGGCAGCGGCGGTAAGGAATTCGTGGCCGAGGTGCGCACCGCGCTCGAGCTGGCCGAGGCCTATCCCGGTGATGCCGGGGTGCTGGCGGCGCTGCTGCTCAACCGCATCACCCTGGAGCCCGGCGAGGGCCTGTTCCTCGACGCCGGGAACCTGCACGCGTACCTGCGCGGGGTGGGTGTGGAGATCATGGCCAACTCCGACAATGTGCTGCGCGGCGGGCTCACCCCCAAGCACGTGGACGTCCCCGAACTGCTGCGGGTGCTCGACTTCGAGCCGCTGGACCTGCCGGTCATCGAGGCGGAGCAGGTGTCGGACAGCGGCTTTCGCTATCACACGCCCGCGCCGGAGTTCGCGCTCAGCCGCTTCGAGCTGGAGCCGGAGGCCGAGCCGGTGACGGTGGTGGGTTCCGGTCCGGTGATCGCGCTGGCCACCCACGGCCGGGTGCGGTTGTTCCAGGGCAATCACGACCTGATCGTGGAGTGCGGTCGCGCGGCGTGGATCTCGGCGGCCGACGGCGGAATCCGGGCCCAGGCGGTGGACGGCTCCGCGCAGCTGTTCTGCGCCGCGGTGGGCGAGGAGTGATCCGCGGACGGTAGGCTCTCCCGGTCACACGACGTTTTGCGACAAAACGGACATGGGAAGGGGCGGTTCATTGTCTGCGGGCGGCGGTAAGAAGGCCATCCTGGCGGCGCTGAGCGCGAACGCCGGCATCGCGGCGGCCAAATTCGTCGGCGCGGCCATCACCGGCTCGGCGTCCATGCTCGCCGAGGCCGTGCACTCGGTCGCCGACACCTCCAACCAAGGCCTGCTGCTGCTCGGCCAGCGCCGCGCCGAACAGGAGGCCGACGAGCTGCACCCGTTCGGCTACGGCCGCAACCGGTACTTCTATTCGTTCGTGGTCGCGCTGGTCATCTTCGCGCTCGGCTCGGTGTACGCCATCTACGAGGGCATCCACAAGATCCAGCACCCCGAGGAACTGTCCAACCCGATCGTCGCGATCGTCATCCTCGGGCTTGCCATCGCGCTCGAGGGCTTCAGTTTCATCACCGCCATGCGGGAATCCAAGCCGCTCAAGGGCAATGCCAGCTGGTGGCGGTTCATCCGCAACTCGCGCAATCCGGAACTGCCGGTGGTGCTGCTGGAGGACTCGGGCGCGCTCATCGGCCTGGTCCTCGCGTTCGCCGCGATCAGCCTGACCATGATCACCGGCGACCCGATCTGGGACGGCGTCGGCACCCTGTCGATCGGCATCCTGCTCGGCGTCATCGCCGTCATCCTGATCGTCGAGATGCAGAGCCTGCTCATCGGCGAGGGCGCGACCCCCGAGGAGGACACGGCCATCCGCGCCGCCCTGGTCGACGACCGCTGCATCGACCAGGTCATCCACCTGCGCACCCAGTACCTGGGCCCGGAGGAGATGCTGGTGGCCGCCAAGGTCGCCATCGTGCCCGGCCTGGAGATCGCCGAGATCGCCGCGGCCATCGACGAGGCCGAGGCGCGGGTGCGCGCCGAGGTCCCGGCCGCGCGGGTCATCTACCTGGAGCCGGATCTCTACCGCGCCCAGCCGGTCCAGCAGTAGTCAGCGATCGGCGAGGCGGACCACGAACCGCAAACCCGACCAGGTGCCGTCGATGGCGGCGACCTTGTTGTCCACCAGGCCCTGCCCCAGACCGTAAGCGCGAGCGGCGTTCTCACCGAGATCGGTGGGGACGCCGCTCGACTTCTTGGGCCAGGCCAGCCACAGGCCGCCGTCGATCGCGAGACGCTCCCGCCACCCGGAGAACCGGCGGGTCAGGGCGGCCCGGTCGGGACAGAAGCCGAGGATCACGTCATAGGGCCCCACACCGGCGCGGCGGTGCAGCAGCACCCCGCCCGGCAACTCCCCCAGCTCGAATCCCGCGGGCGCACCGGCCAGCAGCACCCGGCTCCCGGGCTTGATGCCGAGCTTGCGCGGGAGCGGCGTGCCCGAGTAACCGGCCATGGCCGCAGCGTAGCAATCAGTTGCGCCAGCGGCCGGTAAGCAGTTCGAGCGGATCGGTCGGGATGCCGAACTCCTTGCGCAGCGCGTGGCGGGCGGCGTGATAGCCGTTCATGCCGTGCACACCCGGGCCCGGCGGGGTCGCCGAGGAGCACAGATAGACGCCGGGCAGCGGGGTGGTGTACGGGTTCCAGCGCGGGGCGGGCCGGAAGACGGTCTGGCGCAGGGTCATCGCGCCCGCGGAGATGTCGCCGCCGATGTAGTTCGGATTGTGCGCGGGCATGGTCATCGCGGTGCGGACATGGGTCGCGAGGATGAGGTCGCGGAAGCCGGGGGCGAAGCGTTCGACCTGGGCGGTGATCGCCTCGGTGAGGTCCTCGGCCGAGCCGTTGGGCACGTGCGCGTAGGTGTACAGGGTGTGCTTGCCCGCGGGCGCGCGGGTGGCGTCGACCACGCCGGGCTGGATGGCCAGCACATAGGGCCGCTCCGCGTGCCGCCCTGCGGCGACGGCCTTTTCGGCGGCCACGGCCTCGGCGCGGGTGCCGACCAGGTGCAGGGTCCCGGCCCGATCACACCCCGGCGCCTGCCACGGCACCGGACCCGAGAGCGCGAAATCCACCTTGCAGGCCGCGCCGCCGTAGCGGAACCTGTTGAGCGCGAACTCGTATCGCGCCGGCAGGGTCGCGATGCGCTGCAACTCGGCGGGGGCGATATCCAGCAATACCGCTCGGACCTCGTCGAATTCGTCGAGGGAGTCGACGCGGTGGCCGGTGACGATGCGCCCGCCGTGCGCGCGCAGATCCTCGGCGAGCGCGTCGATGATGGCCTGACTGCCGCCGCGCGGCACCGGCCAGCCGCGCGCGTGGGCGAGGGTGCCCAGCAGCATGGCCACGCCCGCACCAGGGAATCCGCGCGGCGGCCGGATGGCGTGCGCGGACACACCGGTGAGCAGCGCGGGCGCCACATCCTCGCGAAAACGCAGGTTCCACAACGGTGTCGCCTGCTCGACCATCCGGCGCAGCACGCGCAGTTCGATCCCGGGGTCCAGGCGCAGCAGGCCGGACGGGTCGATCGGCGGATGCCGCAGGTCCGACATGAGCAGCGCGACCAGGTCCTCCCATCGGCGCACCAGTGGACCGAACAGCCGCCGCCACGCACCCCCGTCCCGGCCCAGGCCGTCGGCGGTGTGGTCGAGGTCGAGCCAGGCCAGCCCGGCCCGGCCGCCGTCGAGCGGATGCGCGTAGGACACCTGCGGGGTGAGCAGTTCCACCCCGTGCGCCTTCAGATCGAAGGCCCGGAAGAACGGGGACGCCACGGCCATCGGATGCGCGCCCGCGCACAGGTCGTGGTGGAAGCCGGGCAGCGTGACCTCGCCGGTGCGGCAGCCGCCGCCGATGCCGTCGGCGGCCTCGTAGACCTCGACGTCGAGCCCGGCGCGGGCCAGGATCACCGCCGCCGCGAGCCCGTTGGGACCGGATCCGACCACCACCGCGTCAGCCATGGTCTCAGCGTATGCCCGGGTGGGCGGGTGACGCGGGAACAGTGGGGTCAGTCACCGCGAACCCATTGGGCGACCAGGATTTCCAGGCGCTGCTGCCGAAAGTCGGGCCGCAGTCGGCCACCCCGATCCAGCGTGGCCAACCCGTGCATGGTGCTCCAGGCGACCTCGGTGAAGGTCTCCGGATCGTGCGGCGGCGCGAAGGGCGCGAAGGTGAGCAGCAGTTCGACGAAGGCGTCCTTGAGCGCCTGCGGCGCGTCCGGACCGAATTTCAGGTCGGTGCGCAGCAGGAAGATGGCGTCATAGAGGGCGGCGCTGTCGCGGGCGAAGTCGAGATAGCCCTGGACCACCGCGCGTAATGCCTGCTCCGGGGTGTCCGCGGACTCCCGGAGTTCGCGGACCACCCCGGCGAATTCGGCCATCCCCGCCTCGGCGACCGCGGCGACGATGGCGTCCTTCCCCGCGAAGTGGCTGTACAGCACGGGCTGGCTGTACTCGATGCGATCCGCGAGCTTGCGCACGGTGACCGCGTCCCAGCCCTCGGTCTCGGCGATCTCGCGCGCGGTATCGATGATCCGCTGCCGCCGTTCGATGCGTTCGCGTTCCTTGCGGGTCTGGATGGCGCTCATACCCGAACTCTAGCACCGCTAGACAATCTACCGATGCAAAAGTCGCCCGCGGAAGCCTCCGCCACACACACGAAATCGGCCGCCCCATCCATGGGAGCGGCCGATTTCGTGTGACGGATCAGACGTCGGTGGAGAAGCGGATGCCGCCGTCCGGGATGTCGACGCCCGGCCAGATGCGCGCGCCGCGTAGTAGTTCGCACCGCGCGCCGACATTCGCGCCGTCGCCGATGACGGCGTCGCGGACCAGGGCGCGCGGACCGATCCGGGCGCCGAAACCGATGATCGAACGTTCCACGGTGGCACCGGCTTCCACCCGCGCCCCGTCGAACAGGATCGCGCCGTCCAGGCGAGCGCCCGCGCCGACCTCGGCGCGGCGATGTCCTCGTCCACGAAGATGCCGTGCGCATGGT